>NZ_KV840177.1:130485-200033 GCF_001839145.1 Staphylococcus sp. HMSC62D11
ACTCCGACAGCGATGCGGACTCCGATAGTGATGCGGACTCCGACAGTGATGCGGACTCCGATAGTGACGCAGATTCCGACAGCGATGCGGACTCCGACAGCGACGCAGATTCCGATAGTGATGCAGACTCCGACAGCGACGCAGACTCCGATAGTGACGCAGATTCCGACAGCGATGCGGACTCCGACAGCGACGCAGACTCCGATAGTGATGCAGATTCCGACAGCGACGCAGACTCAGATAGCGACGCAGACTCCGATAGCGATGCAGATTCCGATAGTGATGCGGACTCAGATAGCGATGCAGATTCAGACAGCGATGCAGATTCTGACAGCGACACAGATTCCGACAGTGATGCAGATTCCGATAGTGACGCAGATTCCGATAGCGATGCAGACTCAGATAGTGACGCAGATTCTGACAGTGATGCGGACTCAGATAGCGATGCAGACTCCGACAGCGATGCAGATTCCGATAGCGACGCAGATTCTGACAGCAATTCCGGTTCCGACAGCAATGTGGACTCAGATAGTGATTCAGAAAATGATAATGTAGGTGTTGAAGTTGATAATAATTCTAATCAACGTGGTATATCAACAATGAAAGCTCAACATCAACATTATGACTCAAATAACACTACACAGAAAAACACAGATAAATCCTTGCCAAAAACAGGAGAACAGTCAGAACAAACTGGCTTTATATCAAGCATACTTCTATTTTTAGGTGGATTATTATTCTTAAATCGTCGACGTTCAAAAAAAGAAGATAAATAAAAGATAGTAAGATGGAAATGTTCTATTAAATATGTAATACTATTATAAATTTAAGCATTACGAATATGAATCTTATAAACTAAGTTACTATACGGGAGTGGAAATGAAAGTTAAAATAACTTTTCCAGCTCCCGTTAACTTATTTGCAGCTATATATTTAACAATTATTAAGTAAAATTATTTATTTGATAGTAGGAACTAAGTTATATAAAATGATATACTTAAGAAGTTGTTTATCAATATGATAGACAAGAGATTATTAAAATGAATACTGTGATGTAAATAGAAATCATTAAAACGGATATAGTATCAAAGTTAGCATTTTTCTTATATATATTTAAATTTAAAACGTGTTCTTATAAAATAATGCTAAGATAGCTAAACCATGAGTAATAAGTATTATGAAGGTTTATAAAATGAATTGACATTATATGTACGTTTTATATAGTATTTTTGAATAAGTAATGATTTTCAGCATGAAATCAAATAAATTATAGAGGTGTAGTTATTGAGCATATTAATTACAGTTGTATCATTTGCTATCGTATTTGGAGTGCTAGTGACAGTGCATGAATATGGGCATATGTTTTTTGCAAAGCGTGCAGGAATTATGTGCCCAGAATTTGCAATTGGGATGGGACCAAAAATCTTTAGCTTTAGAAAGAATGAAACGTTATACACGATTCGTTTGTTACCAGTTGGTGGCTATGTCCGTATGGCAGGTGATGGGCTTGAAGAACTGCCAGTACAACCTGGTATGAATGTTAAAATTAAACTCAATGAGCAAGATGAAATTACACACATTATTTTAGATGATCAGCACAAATTTCAACAAATTGAAGCTATCGAAGTTAAAAAATGTGATTTTAAAAATGAGTTATTTATAGAGGGTATTACAGCGTATGATGAACAACGTCATCACTTCAATATTGCGCAGAAAGCGTTCTTTGTTGAACATGGTAGTTTAATTCAAATTGCCCCTAGAAATCGCCAATTTGCACATAAAAAACCGTTACAAAAGTTTTTAACACTTTTTGCTGGGCCATTGTTTAATTTTATTTTAGCGTTAGTTCTTTTTCTTGGATTAGCTATGTATAGTGGTGCACCGACTACTATAGTAGACAAAACAATTGACAAATATCCTGCCCAACAAGCTGGTATTCATAAGGGAGATAAAATTCTTCAAATCGGCGGGCAAGACATCAAAAATTTTAAAGACATTCAGAAAACCTTAGATGGCACGAAAGCTAAAAGCACAATAGTAAAAATTGAACGCGATAATAAAACAAAGAATATCGAAATTAAACCTAAAGAATTTAAACAAAAAACTACTAAAACTAAAACACAATCTACATTTTTATTGGGTATTGCACCAACATATGACCATTCTTTACTACCATCGTTAAAATTTGGTGTAACAGAATTCTTCGATAAAGGAAAGCTAATATTCCAGGCTGTGGGTACATTATTAGCTAGTATTTTTACAGGAGACTTTACGTTTAATATGTTAAATGGACCTGTGGGTATTTATCATAATGTAGATACGGTAGTAAAATCTGGAATTTATAATCTAATAAGTTATACAGCGCTATTAAGTGTTAACCTAGGTATAATGAATTTATTACCAATACCTGCCCTTGACGGTGGTCGTATTTTATTCGTTATTTATGAAGCTATCTTTAGAAAACCAATTAATAAAAAAGCAGAAACAATGATTATTGCAGCAGGGGCTATTTTTGTCTTGCTTGTTATGATAGCAGTAACATGGAATGATATTCAACGCTATTTCTTATAATTATAGGAGGAGAAAGTCATGAGACAATCAAAAGTATTTATACCAACTATGAGAGAAGTGCCTGCTGAAGCTGAAGCTTTGAGTCATCAATTACTCCTTAAAGCGGGACTAATCAAACAAAGTACAAGTGGTATTTATAGTTACTTACCATTAGCAACACGTGTCCTTAATAATATTTCTAAAATCATTCGCGAAGAAATGGAACGCATTGATGCAGTTGAAATTTTAATGCCAGTATTACAACAAGCTGAACTTTGGGAAGAATCAGGTCGTTGGAGCGCATACGGTCCAGAATTAATGCGCTTAAAAGATAGAAATGGGAGAGAGTTTGCATTAGGGCCTACACATGAAGAGGTAGTTACTTCTTTAGTTCGAGATGAATTAAAATCATACAAGCGTCTACCACTTACGCTATTTCAAATTCAGTCAAAATTCCGTGATGAAAAACGACCACGTTTCGGCTTATTACGTGGACGTGAGTTTATAATGAAAGATGCCTATTCTTTTCACGCTGATGAAGCATCATTAGATGCAACATATCAAGACATGTATCAAGCATATGGAAGAATTTTTAAACGTGTAGGTATTAACGTGCGCCCTGTACTTGCCGATTCTGGTGCTATTGGTGGCAATCATACCCACGAATTTATGGCACTAAGTAAAATTGGCGAAGATACGATTGTTTATAGTAATGAAAGTGATTATGCAGCTAATATTGAAAAAGCAGAAGTTGTATATCAGCCACAACGTCAAGAAGAATCGTCAGCAGACTTAACTAAAATTGAAACACCAAATGTTAAAACTGCACAAGAGTTAGCAGACTTCCTACAGTTACCATTAAACGCCATTGTTAAATCAATGATTTTTAAAATAGACGGTGAATTTGTCATGATTCTTATCAGAGGTCATCATGAACTTAATGACGTTAAATTAAAATCATATTTTGGCACAGATGCTATTGAGATGGCAACAGAAGATGAAATTGTCAATTTAGTAGGTGCACATCCGGGTTCACTAGGTCCAATTTTTGATAAAGGTATCAAAATAATTGCTGATAATTATGTGCAAGATTTAACGAATTTAGTCATAGGTGCTAATGAAGATGGTTATCATTACATGAACGCAAATATAGGCAGAGATTTTACTGTAGATGATTTTGGTGATTTTCGTTTTATTCTTGAAGGTGAAATGTTGAGCGATGGATCTGGTAAAGCTCAATTTGCAGAAGGTATTGAGGTTGGACAAGTCTTTAAACTTGGCACTAAATATTCTGAAGCGATGAATGCGACGTTCTTAGATAATCAAGGAAAAGCACAACCATTAATTATGGGATGCTATGGCATCGGTGTTTCTCGTACATTAAGTGCTATTGTTGAGCAAAATAATGATGATAACGGTATTATTTGGCCTAAAACTGTAACACCGTTTGATTTGCATCTTATTACTGTAAATCCTAAAAAAGAAGAACAACAATCATTAGCAGATAATTTGTATCAGCAACTTAACGGTATGTTTGACGTATTATATGATGATAGAAAAGAACGTGCCGGTGTGAAATTTAATGATGCAGATTTAATTGGGTTACCTATTCGTATTGTTGTAGGTAAACAAGCAGCTGAAGGCATCGTTGAAGTCAAAGTTCGACGTACAGGCACAAGTGAAGATGTACATGTTGAACAACTTGAACAATACATTAAAGCTATTTATAACGAATTATAAAGTTTAAAAGTATAAATGACATAAAGCGGTGAAAATTCCTACTCATAGGTTTTCACCGCTTTTGATTGAACAAAGTACCTGGTTGTGTAACAAAAAGTTATTTTGCAGACATGAATTTTTTAAATTACAGTAGTATAATAAGAAGTAAATTTATTTTTGAATTATTAGCAAAAATTGATATTTTAACGTGATAAAAGTAATATTTTAAGGTGGTAGTTGTCTTGGCAATGACAAATCAAGAAAAATTTAAAGTACTTGCTGACCAGATTAAAATAGCTAATCAGCTTGAGCAAGATATTATAGAACAAGGCGAATTAATGCGTATAGATGTTTCGAAAAAGAACAGAACTTGGGATTTCCAAATTAAGTTACCACGTTTTTTATCTAAAGAAGACTATCTTATCTTTACACACGCAATAGTCGAAGAATTTAAAGAAATAGCAACTGTACAGTGGCATTTTACTATTGCTGATACTCATAACCAAGATGAATTTGCGATAAAATATTTTGATTATTGTATTGATCAGACAGCATTATCTCCAAAAGTTAAAGGACAGTTAAAGCAAAAAAGCCTAATTATGTCAGGCGATGTCTTGAAAGTGATGGTTTCTAATGACGTCGAAAGAAATCACTTTGACAAAGTTTGTAATGGGAGTTTGGTAAAGGCATATCAGCAGTGTGGTTTTGATATCAATAAAGTTGTTTTTGAAACAGATCATAGTCATCAAGATGAAAACTTAGCATCACTTGAAGCACATATTCAACAAGAGGATGAACAAAGTGCACGTGAAGCTACGGAAAAACTTGAAAAAATGAAAGCAGAAAAAGCGAAACAACAAGACAATAATGAAAGTACCGTTTCTAAGTGTCAAATTGGAAAGACAATACAAGTTGAAAATATTAGAACTATCGAATCAATTGTTGAAGAGGAATTTAAAGTTGCAATTGAAGGGGTTATTTTTGACATAAATTTAAAAGAACTTAAAAGTGGTCGTCACATAGTCGAATTAAAAGTTACTGATTACACAGACTCATTAGTATTAAAGATGTTCACACGTAAAAACAAAGATGACTTAGATCACTTTAAAGCTTTAAGTGTCGGCAAGTGGATACGTGCTCAAGGACGCATTGAGGAAGATAGTTTTGTCAGAGATTTAGTTATGATGATGTCTGATATTGAAGAAATTAAAAAAACACCTAAACAAGATAAATCAAAAGAGAAGCGCGTAGAATTTCATTTACATACTGCAATGAGTCAAATGGATGGGATACCTAACATTAATAGTTATGTTGCTCAAGCAGCCGAATGGGGTCACAAAGCGATAGCAGTGACGGATCACAACGGTGTTCAAGCATTTCCAGATGCGCATAGTGCAGCAGAAAAGCATGGCATAAAGATGATTTATGGAATGGAAGGTATGTTGGTAGACGATGGTGTGCCTATTGCATATAAACCCACGAATCGTGACTTAAAAGATGCTACTTATGTAGTGTTTGACGTTGAAACAACGGGTTTATCCAATCAATATGATCAAATCATTGAGTTAGCGGCTGTTAAAGTTTATGATGGTGAAATTATTGATAAATTCGAACGTTTTAGCAATCCACATCAAAAATTATCAGAAACGATTATTAATTTAACGCATATTACAGATGATATGTTGACAGATGCACCCGAAATTGATGAAGTATTGACAGAATTTAAAGAATGGGTTGGGGATGCTATTTTCGTAGCACACAACGCTTCTTTTGACATGGGCTTTATTGACACCGGATATGAGCGCATAGGTTTTGGACCTTCGACCAATGGAGTAATCGATACGCTTGAATTATCTAGAACGATTAATACAGAATATGGTAAACATGGATTAAACTTTTTAGCTAAAAAATATGGTGTCGAACTTACGCAACATCATAGAGCAATTTATGATACTGAAGCTACTGCATATATTTTTATTAAGATGCTTCAACAAATGAAAGAATTAGGTGTATCAAATCATAAAGACATCAATAAGAAGTTGTCGAATGAGGACGCGTATAAACGTGCACGTCCATCTCATGTCACACTGATTGTCCAAAACCAAGAAGGACTTAAAAATCTCTTTAAAATTGTTAGTGCATCATTGGTCAAATATTATTATCGTACACCTCGTATTCCAAGATCTCTACTTGATGAATTCCGTGAAGGTCTATTAATTGGCACAGCATGTGATGAAGGTGAATTATTTACAGCTGTAATGCAACGCGATCAATCGGAAGTTGAAAAAGTTGCGAACTATTATGATTTTATCGAAGTTCAACCACCTGCATTGTATCAAGATTTACTTGATCGAGAGTTAATCCGTGACACAGCGACGTTACATGAGATTTACCAACGTTTGCTTAAAGCAGGAGAACAGGCCAATATACCTGTTATTGCAACAGGTAATGCCCATTACTTAAATGAACATGATGGCATAGCGCGTAAAATATTAATCGCTTCACAACCAGGTAACCCATTGAATCGTTCAACTTTACCTAAAGCACATTTTAGAACAACTGATGAAATGTTAGATGAATTTCATTTCTTAGGAGAAGAAAAGGCATATGAAATCGTCGTTAAAAATACAAATGCTTTGGCTGATCGCATTGAACGTGTTGTACCGATTAAAGATCAGTTATTTACTCCAAGAATGGAGGGTGCAAATGAAGAAATACGTGAATTAAGCTATAGTAATGCCAAAAAATTATATGGTGAAGATCTACCACAAATTGTTATTGATCGACTTGAAAAAGAGTTAGCCAGTATTATCGGTAATGGTTTCGCAGTTATATATTTAATCTCTCAGCGACTTGTTAAGAAATCTTTAGAAGATGGATATCTAGTGGGATCAAGGGGATCAGTAGGATCAAGCTTCGTAGCAACAATGACTGAAATTACAGAAGTTAATCCGCTACCTCCGCACTATATATGTCCACAGTGTAAAACGAGTGAATTCTTTAATGATGGATCTGTAGGTTCTGGCTTTGATTTACCAGATAAAAAATGTGAAACATGTGGCAGTGAATTAATTAAAGAAGGTCAAGATATTCCATTTGAAACATTCTTAGGATTCAAAGGTGACAAAGTACCTGATATTGACTTGAATTTTAGTGGTGAATATCAACCAAACGCGCATAACTATACGAAAGTTCTTTTCGGAGAAGACAAAGTATTCCGTGCAGGGACTATAGGTACAGTTGCTGAAAAAACTGCCTTCGGATATGTTAAAGGCTATTTAAATGATCAAGGAATTCATAAGCGTGGTGCTGAAATTGATCGTTTAGTTAAAGGATGTACAGGAGTAAAACGTACGACTGGACAGCATCCGGGGGGCATTATTGTTGTACCAGATTACATGGATATCTATGATTTTACGCCAATTCAATATCCGGCTGATGATCAGAATTCAGCATGGATGACGACACACTTTGATTTTCATTCTATACATGATAATGTCTTAAAACTTGATATACTAGGGCACGATGATCCTACCATGATTCGTATGTTGCAAGATTTATCAGGTATTGACCCAAAAACAATTCCAGTTGATGATAAAGAAACAATGAAAATTTTTAGTAGCCCTGAAACGCTAGGTGTGACGGAAGAAGATATTTTATGTAAAACAGGTACGTTTGGGGTACCTGAATTTGGTACAGGATTTGTAAGACAGATGCTTGAAGATACAAAACCAACTACTTTTTCGGAGTTAGTACAAATTTCAGGATTGTCTCATGGTACAGATGTATGGTTAGGTAACGCCCAAGAACTAGTGCGAAGTGGTATATGTGATTTATCGGGTGTGATAGGTTGCCGTGATGATATCATGGTGTACTTAATGTACGCCGGACTAGAACCATCTATGGCATTTAAAATAATGGAATCCGTACGTAAAGGTAAAGGATTAACCGATGAGATGATTGAAACCATGAAAGAAAATAATGTACCAGACTGGTATTTAGATTCATGTTTGAAAATTAAGTACATGTTCCCTAAAGCACATGCGGCAGCATATGTTTTAATGGCAGTACGCATTGCTTACTTTAAAGTACATCATCCATTGTATTATTATGCAGCATATTTTACGATTCGTGCATCTGATTTTGATTTAATCACGATGATTAAAGATAAAGAAAGCATTAAAAATACTGTTAAAGATATGTATGCACGCTATATGGAATTAGGTAAAAAAGAAAAAGACGTATTAACAGTGTTAGAGTTAGTGAATGAGATGGCTCATAGAGGCTTTAGTATGCAGCCGATTAGTTTAGAGAAAAGCCAGGCATTTGATTTTATTATCGAAGGTGATTCTTTAATTCCACCATTTATTGCAGTTCCTGGACTTGGTGAAAACGTTGCGCAACGTATTGTAGAGGCGCGTAGTGAAGGTCCTTTCTTATCAAAAGAAGATTTAAATAAAAAAGCTGGCTTATCACAAAAGATTATTGATTACTTAGATGATTTGGGTTCTTTACCAGATTTACCAGATAAAGCACAGTTATCTATATTTGATATGTAATTGACGCACTAAATATTGTTACAATTTGTTTACTACAATTAGTTATGGTATACTTTAATTGTGTAAAAAATGATACTCAGGCAAAAAGAGTGGGCATATACCCGCTCTTTTCTATTTGCCAAAAAGGGAGGTCTGTATGAGCAAAATAACTGAAGAGGTAGAAACTCTTATTCAACCAGTGTTGGAAGCTTTAAATTATGAACTTGTAGAAGTTGAATTTGTGAAAGAAGGTAAAGATCATTTCTTACGTGTATCTATTGACAAAGAAGGTGGCGTAGATTTGAACGATTGTACACTTGCCTCCGAAAAAATTAGTGAAGTGATGGATGAGCATGATCCGATTAAAGAAATGTACTATCTTGATGTGGCTTCACCAGGTGCAGAGCGACCAATCAAAAAAGAGCAAGATTATCAAAAGGCAATCCAACAGCCTATCTTTGTGTCACTTTATGCACCTATCGAAAATAATAAAGAATGGCTAGGTATTTTAGTGGAAGTTACAGCAGAAACAATTACCATGGAAGTTAAAGAAAAAGCCAAGAAAAAACAAATTAGCATACCAAGAAATAAAATAGCAAAAGCACGTCACGCGGTAATGCTCTAACGTGATGAGGAGGAATAATTGTGGCAAGTAATGAACTATTATTGGCAACAGAATATTTAGAAAAAGAAAAGAAAATCCCAAGAGAAGTTTTAATTGATGCGATTGAAGCCGCATTAATA
Source organism: Staphylococcus sp. HMSC62D11 (assembly GCF_001839145.1). Lineage (NCBI taxonomy): Bacteria > Bacillati > Bacillota > Bacilli > Caryophanales > Staphylococcaceae > Staphylococcus > Staphylococcus sp. HMSC62D11. Next base: position 140,037 of record NZ_KV840177.1, read on the forward strand.
ACGGCTTATAAGAAAAATTATGATAGCGCACGCAATGTTCGTGTCGAATTAAATATGGACGAAGGTACATTTAAAGTAGTGGCTCGCAAATCAGTAGTTGAAGAAGTTTCTGATCATAGAGATGAAGTGGATTTGAGCACTGCACTTGTTAAAAATCCTGCATACGAAGTGGGCGATATTTATGAAGAAGATGTGACACCAAAGGATTTTGGCCGCGTTGGCGCTCAAGCAGCTAAACAAGCTGTTATGCAACGATTACGTGATGCAGAAAGAGAAATCCTTTATGATGAATTTGTAGATAAAGAAGATGATATTTTAACTGGTCTTATTGACCGTGTTGATCATCGTTACGTTTATGTTAATCTAGGTCGTATTGAAGCCGTATTATCTGAAGCTGAAAGAAGTCCGAATGAAAAGTATATTCCTAATGAACGTATTAAAGTTTATGTCAATAAAGTTGAACAAACAACAAAAGGGCCTCAAATCTATGTGTCTCGCAGTCATCCTGGTTTGCTTAAACGATTATTTGAGCAAGAAGTTCCTGAAATTTATGATGGCACAGTAATCGTAAAATCTGTTGCACGTGAAGCAGGTGATAGATCTAAAATCAGCGTGTACTCAGAGAATCCAGACATCGATGCTGTAGGTGCATGTGTTGGTGCAAAAGGTGCACGTGTTGAAGCTGTTGTTGAAGAGTTAGGTGGAGAAAAAATCGACATTGTCCAATGGGATGAAGATCCTAAAGTTTTCGTTAAGAATGCTTTAAGTCCTTCACAAGTTTTAGAAGTTATTGTCGATGAAAGCAATCAATCAACTGTTGTCATTGTTCCAGATTATCAATTATCATTAGCTATTGGTAAAAGAGGGCAAAATGCGCGATTAGCAGCTAAATTAACAGGTTGGAAAATCGATATTAAATCAGAAACAGATGCACGTGAAGCAGGTATCTATCCTATTGTAGAAGCTGAAAATCATGCAGATGAAGCTGAAATTGAAATAGACGACGAATCAATTGAAACAACAGAAATAGATGCAGCTGAAGAATCCAAAAACACTGAAGAATAGGCTGGTGTATGTATCTTATGAAAAAGAAAAAAATACCAATGCGTAAATGTATCTTAACGAATGAGATGCAACCAAAAAAAGATATGATTCGAGTGGTTATTAATAAAGAAGGCGAGATATTTGCAGATGCTACTGGTAAGAAACCAGGGAGAGGTGCCTATGTTTCTAAAGTGGTTTCAGCTGTTGAACAGGCACAGCAAAAAGGCGTTTTAGAAAAGTACTTCAATGCGAGCAAAGAACAACTTGATCCGGTCTACAAGGAAATCATTCGACTTATATATAGAGAAGAGATACCTAAATGACTGAAGCTCAAATTATGAACTTTCTTGGCTTAGCCATGAGAGCAAGAAAAGTAAAGTCTGGTGAATCAGTTTTGATGACTGAAATCAAAAAAAAGACATTAACATTAGTCATCTTAGCTTCTGATGCATCTGATAATACAACAAAAACAATTAAAAATAAATGTCATAGTTATCAAGTTCCGTTGAGAGTATTTGGAACGAAAGAACAATTAGGACAAGCTTTGGGCAAAAGCGAACGAGTTAATATCGGAATCACTGATGCTGGATTTGCTAAAAAATTAGTGTCAATGATCGATGAATATCGTAAGGAGTGATTATATGAGTAAACAAAGAATTTATGAATATGCGAAAGAATTAAATTTAAAGAGTAAAGATATTATAGATGAACTTAAAAGTATGAATGTTGAAGTATCTAATCATATGCAAGCACTAGAAAAAGAACAAATCACAGCGCTTGATAAAAAATTCAGACCACAAAAACAACAGAATAATAAACAAGAAGCTCAAAATAATCACCAAAAATCATCTAATAAATCAACTCAAAAATCAAATCAACAACAAGGTAGTAAACAACAAGGAAATCAACAAACTAAGAACAATCAAAAGAAAAGCAATCAAAATAATAATAAGGGCAATAAAAATAATAAAAGCAACAAAAATAGTAAAAACAATAAAAATAACAAAAATAATACGGTTAAAAAACCAGTTGAGCCTAAAGAAATTCCATCAAAAATTTCATATACTGAAGGTATTACAGTTGGAGAACTAGCTGATAAAATGAATGTAGAGTCAGCTGAGATTATAAAAAAATTATTCTTATTGGGTATTGTTGCCAATATTAATCAATCTTTAGACGAAGATACATTAGAACTGATTGCTAGTGATTATGATGTTGAACTTGAAAAAGAAATAGTTATTGATGAAGAAGATTTATCTATTTACTTTGATGATGAACAAGAAGATCCTGATGCAATTGAAAGACCTGCTGTTGTTACAATTATGGGACATGTTGACCATGGTAAAACGACACTTCTTGACTCAATTCGTCACACTAAAGTGACTGCAGGAGAAGCTGGAGGGATTACGCAGCATATCGGTGCTTATCAAATTAAAAATGCTGGGAAGAAAATAACATTTCTAGACACACCAGGACATGCAGCATTTACAACGATGCGTGCTCGTGGTGCCCAAGTTACTGACATCACTATTTTAGTTGTGGCAGCTGATGATGGCGTCATGCCTCAAACAATTGAAGCGATTAATCATGCTAAAGAAGCAGATGTACCTACGATTGTCGCTGTAAATAAGATTGATAAACCAACAGCTAATCCTGATCGAGTTATGCAAGAATTAACTGAATATGGACTCATTCCTGAAGATTGGGGTGGCGATACCATCTTTGTACCGCTATCAGCATTAAGTGGTGAGGGTATTGATGATTTATTAGAAATGATTGGTTTAGTGGCAGAAGTTCAAGAATTAAAAGCTAATCCAAGTAAGCGTGCAGTTGGTACAGTGATTGAAGCTGAGTTAGATAAATCACGAGGGCCATCAGCTTCACTGTTAGTACAAAACGGTACTCTAAATGTAGGTGATGCCATTGTTGTCGGTAACACATATGGACGTATTCGTGCAATGGTCAATGATTTGGGCCAACGTATTAAATCAGCAGGACCATCCACACCAGTAGAAATTACAGGTATTAACGATGTGCCACAAGCTGGAGATCGCTTCGTTATCTTTAGTGATGAAAAGCAAGCGCGTCGTATCGGTGAAGCACGTCACGAAGCCAGTATTATACAACAACGTCAAGAAAGTAAGAATGTAACTCTAGATAACTTATTTGAACAAATGAAACAAGGTGAAATGAAAGATTTAAATGTCATTATCAAAGGTGATGTGCAGGGTTCTGTTGAGGCACTAGCTGCATCATTAATGAAAATTGACGTTGAAGGCGTTAATGTACGTATTATTCACACTGCAGTTGGTGCAATCAATGAATCAGATGTTACATTAGCTAATGCATCTAATGGAATTATCATTGGTTTTAATGTGAGACCGGATTCAGGAGCTAAACGTGCAGCAGAAGCTGAAAATGTAGATATGCGCTTACATCGTGTTATCTATAATGTTATCGAAGAAATTGAATCAGCTATGAAAGGAATGCTAGATCCAGAATTTGAAGAACAAGTCATCGGTCAAGCTGAAGTACGTCAAACATTTAAAGTATCTAAAGTAGGAACAATTGCAGGCAGCTACGTTGTTGAAGGTAAAATCACTCGTAATGCAGGTGTTCGTGTGATTAGAGACGGTATTGTTCAATTTGAAGGTGAATTAGATACATTAAAACGTTTTAAAGATGATGCTAAAGAAGTAGCACAAGGTTACGAATGCGGTATTACAATTGATAAATATAATGACCTTAAAGAAGGCGACATTATTGAAGCATTTGAAATGGTAGAAGTAAAACGTTAAATTTATCGAAAATAAATGATAATACAATTAAAAACTGTCAGCATTGAGTTGAACTATGTTGACAGTTTTTGAATATCAAAAAATTTATAAATTTATGTGTTAAATAGTACAATATAACTTAAAATAAACAATGATATTCACATGCAAAGACGTATTATGACTTTATTGAATTTTGAATAAATACAAAAATGGACAAAGAGGTGAACGATTTATGACTAATATGAGAGCTGAACGTGTAGGCGAACAAATGAAAAAAGAGATTATGGATATTGTTAATAATAAAGTCAAAGATCCAAGAGTAGGTTTTATTACTATCACAGATGTAGACTTAACGAACGACTTATCACAAGCTAAAGTATTTTTAACAGTACTTGGCAGTGATAAAGAAATTGATGATACATTTAAAGCATTAGATAAAGCAAAAGGTTTTATTAAATCAGAATTAGCAACTCGTATGAGATTGCGCATAATACCAGAATTATCATTTGAGTATGACAAATCCATAGATTATGGTAATAAAATTGAAAAAATGATTCGAGATTTGCATAAAAAAGATTAAAATTAACGTTAACATTTAAAAGCAACATTAAGGCAAGCAATTCGATTTTAAATACTCAACCTTCTATGATTTTTAGTAAAGACAGTGAGTATTTTAAAGCAGCTTGTCTTTTTTCTTGTAAAAATAATGTTCGAAGCGCTAATCATCAGTGTTATAATGTGAAAGAATAGCATTTATTATTTAAAAGGTGTGAAAATATGTATAACGGTATTTTGCCTGTACGCAAGGAAAGAGGACTTACAAGTCATGATGTCGTCTTTAAATTGAGAAAGATATTACAAACTAGGAAAATAGGCCACACGGGCACACTTGATCCTGAAGTTGATGGTGTATTGCCAGTTTGTATTGGCATCGCCACTCGAGTAAGTGATTATATCATGGATATGGGAAAAACCTATCATGCTACTGTGGCTATAGGGACAAGTACCACTACTGAAGATCAAACTGGAGATATATTAGAACAGAAAACAATAAATGTAGGAGAAATTACATCAGAAGCAATTGACTCGACCTTGTCTCAATTTCAAGGATGGATTACACAAATTCCACCTATGTATTCATCAGTTAAAGTTAAAGGAAAAAAGCTTTATGAATATGCTAGAAATGGTGAAACTGTAGAGCGTCCAGAAAGAAAAGTTGAGATAAAAAGCATACAACGTGTTTCAGAAATTCACTTTAAACAAGGCATGTGCTTATTTGATATAGATATTACTTGTGGTAAAGGGACATATATACGTACGCTTGCTACAGATATTGGCAAAGCATTAGGCTTTCCAGCACATATGTCACGCCTTACTCGAACATCATCTGGCGGATTTAATATAAGTGATAGTTTAACTATTGAGCAAATCAAAGTATTGCATGAGCAAGAACAGTTACAAGAAAAGTTGTTTCCTATAGAATATGGATTAAAAGGTCTACCTTCTATTGAAATATATAATGAGGACATCAAGCATCGTATACTTAATGGACAAAAGTTTCAGAAGTCTATGTTTTCTACAGTTATTCAACAACAAATTGTATTTATTGATGGTAGGACACAACAAGTTTTAGCTATCTATATTTCACATCCAGATAAGCCAAAGGAAATTAAACCAAAGAAAGTTTTTAATTAAAGGAGAAATATTAATGAAAGTGATAGAAGTAACGCATCCTATACAGCCGGAACAACTGATTAACGAAGATGTTGCGATGGCTTTTGGCTTTTTTGATGGTATGCATAAAGGTCATTTAAAGGTTTTTGAAACACTCAACGAACGTGCTGAAGCGCATAACTTGAAAAAAGCAGTTATGACATTTGATCCACATCCTTCTGTCGTTCTAAACCCAAAAAGAAAAAGAACTACATATTTAACACCTTTGACTGATAAATTAGAGATGATTGAACAACAAAATATCGATTATTGCATTGTCATTAATTTTTCTTCGCGTTTTGCTGATGTGACTGCAGAAGATTTTGTTCAAAATTATATTATAAATAACCATGTTAAAGAAGTGGTTGCTGGTTTTGATTTTACTTATGGTAAATTTGGCAAAGGAAATATGACAGTATTAAAAGAAATGGACGACTTTAATACGACCATTGTTGGAAAGCAAGAAATTGAAGCCGAAAAAATTTCTACTACTGCTATTCGTCAGGCTTTGCAAGAAGGTCATTTGCAAAAAGCTAACAATGAATTAGGTTATTTATACCGTTTAAAAGGTACCGTTGTACAAGGTGAAAAAAGAGGGCGTACGATTGGTTTTCCAACCGCGAATGTTCAACCTAGTGATGATTATGTGCTACCGAAAAAAGGTGTATATGCTGTTAGTATGGCTATTGGTGCAGAAAAGAGATTGTATCGTGGTGTAGCAAATGTTGGTGTAAAGCCAACATTCCATGATCCTTCTAAAGCGGAAATTGTAATAGAAGTTAATATTTTTGATTTTGATGAAAATATCTATGGTGAAAGGGTCATTGTTTATTGGCATCATTATTTACGACCTGAAGTTAAATTTGATGGCATTGATCCGCTAGTTGAACAGATGAATGAAGATAAAGCTAAAGCCCAATATTTACTGGCAGTTGATTTTGGCGATGAAGTATCATATAATATATAAAGTTGAGTTTTGTAAATAAAGACATCAACCAATATAATCCTTTATCTTGGCAGGTTGAGACTCCGACGCCTAGCTCAGATTGAGGTGTATACAAATTATAGGAGGAATTGATTATGGCAATCACTCAAGAACGTAAGAATGAAATTATTAAAGAATACCGTGTACACGAAACAGATACTGGTTCACCAGAAGTACAAATTGCTGTTTTAACTGCTGAAATTTCAGCATTAAACGAACATTTAAGTACTCATAAAAAAGACCATCATTCACGTCGTGGACTATTGAAAATGGTAGGTCGTCGTAGACATTTATTAAACTACTTACGTAGCAAAGATATTCAACGTTACCGTGAATTGATTAAATCATTAGGTATTCGTCGTTAATCTTAATACACTTTGAGGGAAGTTCTATTCACTTAGGGCTTTCCTTTTTTTATAGAAATAAGACAAATAACTATTATAAAAATTCAAAAATTAATGATATGATATATATATTAGAATGAAGAGAGGAGATTCATAATGTCTCAAGAAAAGAAAGTTTTCAAAACTGAATGGGCCGGCCGTTCATTAACAATAGAGACAGGACAATTAGCTAAGCAAGCTAACGGTGCTGTTTTGGTACGTTATGGCGATACAGTTGTCTTATCAACTGCTGTTGCGTCAAAAGAACCACGTGATGGTGACTTTTTCCCATTAACAGTAAATTATGAAGAAAAAATGTATGCTGCTGGTAAAATCCCTGGTGGCTTTAAAAAAAGAGAAGGTCGTCCTGGAGATGAAGCGACATTAACAGCACGACTTATCGATAGACCGATTAGACCTTTGTTTCCTAAAGGATATAAACATGATGTTCAAATTATGAATATCGTCTTAAGTGCAGATCCTGATTGCTCACCTGAAATGGCAGCGATGATTGGTTCATCAATGGCGCTTAGCGTATCTGATATTCCATTCCAAGGTCCAATTGCCGGTGTGAATGTTGGTTATGTAGATGGCAAATATGTTATTAATCCTACATTGGAACAAAAAGAGCAATCTCGTTTGGATTTAGAGGTTGCAGGGCATAAAGATGCTGTTAATATGGTTGAAGCCGGTGCAAGTGAAATCACAGAACAGGAAATGTTAGAGGCTATTTTCTTTGGGCATGATGAAATAAAACGTCTTGTTGAATTCCAACAACAAATTGTTGATCATCTCCAACCAGTTAAGTCAGAGTTTATTCCAGTTGAACGCGATGAAGCGTTAGTTAGTAGAGTACAAGCATTAACAGAAGAAAAAAGTCTTAAAGAAACGGTGTTAACATTCGATAAAAAACAACGTGATGATAACTTAGACGAGTTAAAAGCGGAAATTGCAGCAGAATTTATAGACGAAGCTGATCCTGAGAATGAATTGCTAATTAATGAAGTTCATGCAATTTTAAATGATCTAGTTAAAGAAGAAGTACGTCGTCTTATTGCAGACGAAAAAATCCGACCTGATGGGCGTAAACCAGATGAGATTCGTCCTTTAGAATCTGAAGTTGGTATTTTACCAAGAGCACATGGGTCAGGATTGTTTACACGTGGACAAACTCAAGCATTGTCTGTATTGACACTCGGAGCCTTAGGTGATTATCAAATTATTGATGGTTTAGGACCTGAACAAGAAAAACGATTTATGCATCATTATAATTTTCCTAATTTCTCAGTTGGTGAAACGGGTCCTGTAAGAGCACCAGGACGTCGAGAAATCGGACATGGTGCTTTAGGTGAACGCGCATTACGTCACATTATTCCGGATACATCTAAATTCCCTTATACAATAAGAATCGTGAGTGAAGTACTTGAATCTAATGGTTCATCTTCACAAGCATCCATTTGTGGTTCTACTTTGGCCTTAATGGATGCAGGTGTACCAATTAAAGCACCGGTTGCAGGTATTGCGATGGGTCTTGTTACACGTGAAGACAGCTATACAATCTTAACAGACATACAAGGTATGGAAGATGCCTTAGGAGACATGGATTTCAAAGTTGCTGGTACAAAAGATGGTATTACGGCAATCCAAATGGATATTAAGATTGATGGGTTAACACGTGAAGTTATTGAAGAGGCTTTAGAACAGGCACGTAAAGGTCGCTTAGCGATTATGGACCACATGTTACAAACGATTGATCATCCACGTGCTGAGCTTAGTGCATACGCACCAAAAGTAGAAATTATGCACATTAATCCAGATAAAATTAGAGATGTCATTGGACCTGGAGGCAAAAAAATCAATGAAATTATTGATGAAACAGGTGTGAAATTAGATATTGAACAAGATGGAACAATTTATATTGGGGCTGTAGATCAAGCAATGATTAATCGTTCAAAAGAAATCATTGAAGCGATTACACGTGAAGCTGAAGTTGGTCAAATTTATGATGCAAAAGTAAAACGTATTGAAAAATATGGTGCGTTTGTAGAAATATTCTCAGGCAAAGATGCATTATTACACATTTCTCAAATTTCAAAAGACCGCATTAATAAAGTTGAAGATGTCTTGAAAATTGGAGATACGATTAAAGTTAAAATCACTGAAATCGATAAACAAGGTCGCGTCAATGCCTCTCATAAAGTACTTGTTGAATAAGGTTCTGTTTTTTAAAACGAATTAAATCAATTAATGAAGTTTTAGGTAGTGTGCTAGACGCGCTACCTTTTCTATTTTTTAACCGGAGTTGAAATGGTTTTAATAGTGTACACAGCGTACAATTTAACTTATAATAATGAATGAGTATATATTTGGACGGGAATTTTTATAGGAGGTAACATTTTGAGTTTAATTAAGAAAAAAAATAAAGATATTCGCATCATACCCTTAGGTGGCGTGGGTGAAATCGCAAAGAATATGTATATCGTCGAAGTTGACGATGAGATGTTTATATTAGACGCCGGCTTGATGTTTCCAGAAGATGAAATGCTAGGTGTTGACATTGTTATACCGGATATTACGTATGTCCTAGAAAATAAAGCGCGTTTAAAAGGGATTTTCTTGACTCATGGACATGAACATGCCATTGGTGCAGTAAGTTATATTTTAGAGCAGTTAGATGTTCCAGTCTATGGATCAAAGCTTACATTGGCACTTGTTAAAGAGAATATGAAAGCGCGTAATATAAAGAAAAAAGTACGCTATTATACAGTTAATCATGATTCAGTGATGAAATTCAAAAATGTAAATATTACGTTTTTCAATACAACACATAGTATTCCAGATAGTTTAGGTATTTGTATTCATACATCATATGGTGCCATTGTCTATACAGGCGAATTTAAGTTTGACCAAAGCTTACAAGGAAACTATGCGCCAGATTTAAAACGAATGTCAGAAATAGGAGAGAATGGTGTTTTTGCGTTAATAAGTGATTCTACAGAAGCGGAAAAACCTGGTTACAACACACCAGAAAATGTCATTGAAACGCACATTTATGATGCATTTGCTAAAGCAAAAGGACGAATTATTGTATCATGTTATGCATCAAACTTTATTCGTATTCAGCAGGTGTTAAATACTGCTAGTAAGTTAAATCGTAAAGTTTCATTCTTAGGCAGATCACTAGAAAGCTCATTTAATATTGCACGTAAGATGGGATATTTTGATATACCTAAAGATCTCCTTATTCCAATTGATGAAGTTGAAAATTATCCGAAAAATGAAGTTGTTATTATCGCCTCTGGAATGGAAGGCGAACCTATTGAAGCATTAAGTCAAATGGCACGTAATAAACATAAAATTATGAACATTCAAAAAGGTGATTCAGTGTATCTAGCCATTACAGCTTCTGCTAATATGGAAGTTATTATTGGTAATTCTTTAAATGAGTTGGTTCGTGCAGGTGCACATATCGTTCCTAATAATAAAAAAATACATGCTTCTAGTCACGGTTGCATGGAAGAATTAAAAATGATGCTTAATATTATGAAACCAGAGTACTTTATTCCAGTACAAGGTGAATTTAAAATGCAAATTGCGCATGCTAAATTAGCTAATGAAACTGGCGTTGCTCCAGAAAAAATCTTTTTAGTTGAAAAAGGTGACGTCATGCATTACGACGGTAAAGACATGACTTTGAGTGAGAAAGTTACATCAGGCAATGTTTTAATTGATGGTATCGGTGTTGGTGATGTAGGTAATATCGTGTTAAGAGATCGTCATTTACTAGCAGAAGATGGCATTTTTATTGCTGTCGTAACGTTAGACCCTAAACATCGTCGTATCGCTGCTGGACCTGAAATTCAATCAAGAGGATTTGTCTATGTTCGGGAAAGTGAAGAACTTTTAAAAGAAGCAGAAGAAAAAGTGCGTGAAATCGTAGAAGCCGGTCTACAAGAAAAACGTATTGAATGGTCTGAAATTAAGCAAAATATGAGGGACCAAATTAGCAAGCTATTATTTGAGAGTACGAAACGTCGTCCAATGATTATACCAGTTATCTCAGAAATTTAATAAATTAGCTTCTAGTGAGTTGTTCACATTTATATAAAGAGGTTGGGTCGTATCACTTGAATTTGTACAATGATGCTATCAGAGTGTCGCAGTACATGTAGAATGATAGATGATAGTGTTATCATAATGTAGCCAGTCGGTTGCTTGATAAAGTTATCTATTAGTGAATATGTCGCCCTACCTCTTTAATCATTTATGTTATGACACAGAACAACAATACATAAGCAACACAGATGTTATATCATGTTAAAGATTAAAAAGAAGGTGTATGAGTTTGCCACAAACAAAGAAGAAAACTACTTCTAGAAAGAAAAAAACAACCGCGCGTAGATCGTCAAGAAATAGAAAAAATAGCAGTGATAATTCAGTACGTTTCATATTCGCAATCATTGTTATCGCAATATCGATATTTGGTTTATTTCAATTAGGGATTATAGGTCGTGCAGTGGATAGTTTTTTTAATTATCTATTTGGTTGGAGTCGCTACATGACTTATATTCTTATTAGTTTAATATCACTTTATATTGCTTTTGCTGGTAAAATACCGAAATCAAGACGGACATCAGGTATATTTTTATTACAATTTGTCTTGTTATTGATAGCACAACTCAATTTTCATTTTACTAAAGGTGTATTAGCGGAGAGAGAACCGGTGTTATCATACGTTTATAGCGCTTATGATTCTTCCCGTTTTCCTGATTTTGGTGGCGGCTTGATAGGTTTTTATCTATTAGCAATATTTGAACCATTAGTTTCAATTATAGGTGTCATATTAATCACCATTGTGTTAAGTGCATCTAGTATCATTTTAATTATGAAATTGAGACATCGTGATGTATTAAAATCATTATTCACAAAAATTAAAGATTTCAGCCAAGCAGCATCTGCTAAAATAAAGCAACAACGTATTAAAGCACAAGAGAAAAAGCAACAACGTTCAGAAGAAAAACAGCAGCAATTACTAGAAAATGGTCAGCAAGACTCTGAAGTCAAAGATGTATCTGACTTACCTGAAATAACAGGTAATAATGATATTCCTATTTATAATCATAATGAAAAAGGGCAGGCTAATCATTCTTCACGAAAAAAACGTCGCTTTGAAACAACTGATATGAATTCAGATACTGATGAAAACAAAGCACCATCATTAGAAGCTGAAACCAATGAGGAAACAATGATTGATGACCAAGTAGGTAGCTCGATTTCTGAAGCGGGTGAAGTGGCCAATGAAGCATATCATATTCCGCCTTTATCATTGTTGAATCAACCGACTAAGCAACAAACGACATCTAAAGCAGAAGTGCAACGTAAAGGTCGTGTACTAGAAACAACGTTAAAGAACTTTGGTGTGAATGCAAAAGTTACACAAATTAAAATTGGACCTGCAGTAACACAATATGAAATTCAACCAGCTCAAGGCGTTAAAGTAAGTAAGATAGTTAACTTACATAATGATATTGCGTTAGCCTTAGCAGCAAAGGATGTAAGAATAGAAGCACCAATTCCAGGGCGGTCTGCAGTAGGAATTGAAGTGCCTAATGATAAAATTTCATTGGTAACGCTTAAAGAAGTATTAGATTCAAAATTCCCAGCTCAAAATAAATTAGAAGTTGGCTTAGGTCGTGATATTTCTGGGAATCCTATGACAATACAACTTAATGAAATGCCGCATTTATTAGTAGCAGGATCGACAGGTAGCGGTAAATCTGTCTGTATTAACGGCATTATCACGAGTATATTACTTAATGCAAAACCACACGAAGTAAAACTTATGTTAATTGACCCTAAAATGGTAGAATTAAATGTATACAATGGAATTCCACATTTATTAATACCTGTTGTTACTAATCCACATAAAGCTGCACAAGCACTTGAAAAAATTGTTGCTGAGATGGAACGACGCTATGATTTGTTCCAACATTCATCAACACGTAATATAGAAGGTTATAATCAATATATTCGTCAACAAAATGCTGAGTTAGACGAAAAGCAAGCGGAATTACCATATATTGTTGTTATTGTAGATGAGTTAGCTGATTTAATGATGGTAGCAGGAAAAGATGTTGAAAACGCCATACAACGTATTACACAAATGGCAAGAGCGGCAGGTATTCATTTAATTGTTGCAACACAACGACCTTCTGTAGATGTTATTACTGGTATTATTAAAAATAACATACCGTCACGTATTGCGTTTGCAGTGAGTTCACAAACTGATTCAAGAACAATTATTGGCTCAGGTGGTGCTGAGAAACTTCTTGGTAAGGGTGATATGCTTTATGTTGGAAATGGCGAATCATCGCAAACGCGTGTGCAAGGTGCATTTTTAAGTGATTATGAAGTCCAAGAAGTAGTGAATTATGTTGTGGAACAACAACAAGCAAACTATGTAAAAGAAATGGAACCAGACGCACCAGTAGATAAATCAGAGATGAAAAGTGAAGATGAATTATATGATGAAGCTTACTTGTTTGTTTTAGAAAAGCAGAAAGCGAGTACGTCATTATTGCAAAGACAATTTAGAATTGGATACAATAGAGCATCAAGATTAATGGATGATTTAGAAAGAAACCAAGTGATTGGTCCACAAAAAGGAAGTAAACCACGACAAGTATTAATTGATTTAGATAATGATGAGGTGTAAATCATGGCAGAATTGACCGCTATTTTTAAAGTGAAAGAATATATTTTAAATCAAATACATTCAAATAAATATCTACCTGGTGACAAACTTCCTAGCAATTTAGCAATTGCACGTGAACTTCATGTGAAAACAGATGATGTTTATGATGCTATTGGTGAACTTATCACAGAGCAGGTATTAACGGATAACTTTGAAGAAGGGCCAAGTGTGAAAGCACTTCACCCTTTTTACTATCCGCTAAATAAATTATTTAGCATTAGTGAAATGATAACATGTGCTGGATATCAATCAGGAACAGAATATTTAAGTTTAGAACAGCAGCCAGCGAGTATTTTAGATGCAGAAAAGTTAGGTATACAAGATCAAGAATTGATTACTGTAATAGAACGTATACGCACAGCAAATCAAGTGCCTGTCGTTTATTGTTTAGACAAAATAGCAAACCATCATTTGACCTGTACAGAGTATCAATCGCGCAGTGGTTCAATGTTGAAGGCAATAGAAGATAACACGGGTTTAAGTATTGAATATGCCGAAACAGAGGTTGAAGCTATTAGCTATGAGCCACATATTTCAGAAGTATTAAATGCTTCTCCCCACGAAAGCTTAATGATGTTAAAGGTTACGCATTATGACGAAAATCAGCAGCCCATTCTTTATTCTTTAAATTATTTAAAAAGCAGCTTAGTTAAATTTAAAATAACTAGATGCAAAGGCGAGAATAGCGATACATTTTAAGGTTGTTTTATTAGTTGTAATTAATAAGCTTTATAAATGGTAGTAGAAAGACAACTTTGAAAGAGAGGCGAAAGAATATGACAGAGAAAGAAAAACAGAATAATATTCATATATTTTCCACAGAAAAGTTCAAAACAACGACTATAACTTTTAAGTTTATGACCCCATTAAATTATGAGACGATTACACAAAGATCAGTGCTCAGCAAAGTTTTAACCAGGGCTACACAACACTTCCCTACAGACAAGGCTTTCAATCAACATTTAGCAGGTTTATATGGTGCTTACATCAATAGTTCTGTATCCAAATATAAGAATCAACATGTAGTAAGTATTTCATTGGAGATTGTTAATGAACGTTATTTAAAGGATACAACACCACTCCTTGAAAAAGGGTTAGACTTACTTTACGAAGTGATTTGGAATCCACTTATTCATGATAAAGCTTTTCATAATACATATGTAACGCAAGAAAAAACATTACTTACTAAGAAATTAGAATCCATGGTTGACAATAAATCACAGTTTGCATTTTTAAATTTGATGAAACATATGTTTAAATATGAAGCCTATCGTTTTTTAGCAACAGGCCAGTTAGAACAAATAGATCAGGTTACGCCAACGAGTCTATACAATACATATCAAGCTATGATTACTAATGATACATCTTCCGTTTATATTGTAGGAAATGTAGATGATGCACATGTTACAAAAATGATTGAACAAAAGTTCCCTATGTCTTCCATTACACTTGAAAAAGTTGACGAAAATCTAGACTTAGCAAATGAAATCCAAGTTCAAGATATCAAAGACTATGATGTGGTTGATCAAGCTAAATTGAATTTAGGTTATCGTTTCCCTGCTATTTATGGAAACGCAAATTATTACACATTTGTTGTTTTTAATATGATGTTTGGTGGAGATCCATCTTCGGTTTTATTTAGTGAAGTGCGTGAAAAACAAAGTTTAGCATATTCTATTCATTCACAAATCGATGGTAAAAATGGTTATTTATTTGTGTTAAGTGGTGTTTCAGTCGATAAATACCAAGTTGCTAAGCAAACTATTTTAGATGAATTTGATAAGTTTAAAAATGGAAACTTTAGCGAAGAAAAATTAGCTTTAGCCAAAAAGGTTATTGCATCCCAGCGCTATGAATCGATGGATAGACCAAAAAGTATTATCGAAATAATGCATAATCAATTACTACTTGATTATCCTCAAAGTAACGAACAATATATTGATGCTATAAATAAAGTAACCAAAGAAGACATAATCGAATTAGTAAACCAAGCTCAATTAGATACAATTTATGTCTTAACAAAAGGAGATGACATAAATGAATGAACATTATTATGAACTTATTGATGAGCGTGTTTATGAAAAAGAACTAGACAATGGATTGCGTTTATTTATCATTCCTAAAAAAGGATTTCAAAAAACATTTGTTACATATACGACGCAATTTGGTTCCCTTGATAGTAAATTCAAACCATTTGGTCAAGATGATTTTGTAACTGTACCAGATGGCGTAGCCCATTTTTTAGAACATAAATTATTTGAAAAAGAGCAAGGCGAAGACTTATTTACATCATTTGCTCAAGACAGTGCTCAAGCAAATGCATTTACTAGTTTTGATCGTACAAGTTATTTGTTTAGTGCAACTGATCAAATTGAAGCCAATATTATTCGTTTATTGTCCATGGTTGAACAGCCTTATTTTTCGGAAGAAACTGTTGAAAAAGAAAAAGGAATCATAGCAGAAGAAATCAAAATGTATCAAGAACAACCAGGTTATAAATTAATGTTTAATACACTAAGAGCTATGTACCATCACCATCCAATCAGGGTGGATATTGCTGGAAGTGTCGAAAGTATCTACCATATTACAAAAGATGATTTATATCGCTGTTATGAAACGTTTTATCATCCTTCCAATATGGTGTTGTTTGTTGTTGGAGACGTTAATCCGGAAGAAATATGCCAAATTGTTGAAAAGCATGAAGCGAAACGAGACAAAGTCTATCAACCTACGATAGAACGATCTTTAGTGGATGAACCGTCATATGTTAAAGATGCTAATGTGCGTGAATGTATGAAATTGCAGTCTCCACGAATTATGCTTGGTTTTAAAAATACGCCAGGTGATTTGTCACCACAACAATTTGTTCAAAAAGATCTAGAAATGACATTATTTTTTGAATTAGTTTTCGGTGAGGAAACAGATTTTTATCAAATGCTACTTAATGAATCATTGATAGACGAAACATTTGGTTATCAGTTTGTGCTAGAGCCAAGCTATAGTTTCTCAGTTATTACGAGTGCAACACAACAACCTGACAAATTAAAAGAATTATTACTCAATGAGTTAGCTCAAAATCGTGGACAGCTTACAGATGATGCAACGTTCCAATTACTAAAAAAACAATTTATAGGCGAATACATTTCTAGTTTAAACTCTCCTGAATATATAGCTAATCAGTATACTAAATTATATTTTGAGGGAGTTAGTGTCTTTGAGTTACTAGATATTGTTGAACGTATTACACTTGAAAGTATTAATGAAACGACAATGGCTTATTTAAATCTTGAACAACAAGTAGATAGTCGTTTGGAGATTGAGACACAATGAAGGCATTAGTGTTAGGCGGATCAGGAAGTATTGGAACGGCAATTGTTGAGCGCTTATTATCTGACGGTTATGATGTTATTTTGCATTATTATCGCAGCGATATCGAAGATTTGCGAGAAAAATATCATGGTAAAAGTGTATCTTTTATTCAAGCAGATTTAAGTCAAAATATCGATTTAGAGCAAACATTTGGACACATTGATAAACTGGATTGCCTTATCTATTGTAGCGGCGTAGCCCTATACGGTATGCTCCAAGATATGACGGATGATGATATGGATAAGAGTTATTATATTCATGTTAAACAAATGATGCGTTGTTGCCGTTTTTTTATTGATAAATTACGACAAAGTCAACATGGAAGAGTGATTGTTATCTCTTCTATTTGGGGTGAGACTGGCGCAAGTATGGAAACAATTTATTCGGCGATGAAAGGTGCACAAATAAGTTTTGTTAAAGCATTGAGTCAAGAATTGGCTTTGACGACGGTGACCGTTAATGCTATTGCGCCCGGTATAGTTTCAGGGCGAATGAGCGATATCTGGTCTGAGGATGATTTAGCAGAAATTATACAGAACATTCCACAACAGCGACTTGTGACACCGGCTGAAATTGCACATACCTGTTCATATTTATGCCATCCTTTAGCACGTAGTATCACTGGAACAGTGCAAAAAATTAACGGCGGTTGGTATATTTAATAAGATATTTTGTTGTTTATTTTCTTATATTCATGTAATCATTTGAAGTGTTATAATAGCTTTAATAAATTGATGTTATCTACAAGGGGGATGACTGATGGCCATAATTGAAAAGAAAGAATGGTATCTTGAGTATAGGATTACGTTAAATCGTCCAGGTTTGCTAGGAGATGTATCAAGCCTTCTCGGTATGCTCGGCATCAGCATTGTTACGATTAATGGTGTGGATCAAGGCAAGAGAGGCTTGTTAATCAAAACCGATAGCCTCGAAAAAGTAAAACGTTTTGAAAACATTATTTCAGAGGTTAATGATATTGAAATAACCAAACTAAGACTTCCTGAATTGCGAGATAGGTTAGCTGTAAGACACGGTAGATACATTGAGCAAGATGCAGATGATAAGAAAACCTTTCGTTTTGAACGAGAAGATTTAGGACTGTTGGTGGATTTTTTGGCTGAATTGTTTAAAGAAGAGGGGCATAAGCTTATTGGTATAAGAGGAATGCCTCGTGTTGGCAAGACCGAGTCAATTGTTGCAGGTAGTGTTTGTGCTCATAAACGATGGTTATTTATTAGTTCAACACTTATTAAGCAAACAGTTAGAAGTTCACTTATTAAAGGGGAATATGAGTCAAATCATGTTTATATCATCGATGGTGCAGTAACAGGTAGAGAAACCAATCAAAAGCATCAAGAGCTTGTGCGTGAAGTGATGACATTACCATCTATTAAGGTTGTAGAACATCCCGATTTATTTGTAGAAACATCAGAATATACTATGGATGATTTTGACTATATTATAGAATTGCGGGAAAATAAACTTCAAAAAATTGAATATGAGCATATGAAAGCTCAGACTCAAAAGGTACAAAGCAAGAACAACTTGGATTTTGGTGATCCATTTGGTGGTGGATTTGGTTTCTTTGAATAATAAAGTTGGAGGCTATATCAAGTGAAAACAGTTGGTGAAATATTAAAACATAGAAGAGAACGTTTAGGAATGACATTAGCTGAACTAGAGTCACGAACGCAAATTAAACGTCAAACATTACAGCATATTGAGAATAATAATTATGAATTATTGGCTAAAAAAGATTATGCAGAAGGTTTTATTCGTAAGTATGCTAAAACTGTAAATATTGATGATAACCAATTAGTATCTGCACATAGAGAAGAAATTCCCAATAGTCAAAGCCAACTAGATGATTTAATCACACAGTTTCAAAGTATTGAACCACCAACCCAACACGTTTCTTATAAAGAACCTATTCAATTGAGTATAATCATCGTCTCACTAAGTATCATATCTGTTATACTATGGATTATTGCAGTATTAATTTTTTAAATATAGAAATGAGGCTTTTTAATGAACATACCTAACCAGATTACAGTTTTTAGAGTTATCCTCATCCCCGTATTTATCCTTTTTGCTCTTGTAGATTTTGGATTCGGTACGGTATCCGTTTTAGGAGGCTACGATATACGCATTGAGCAGTTGATTAGTGCGATAGTATTTATAGTTGCTTCACTGAGCGACTTTGTTGATGGATATTTGGCGCGTAAATGGGAATTGGTTACGAATATGGGGAAATTTTTAGATCCTTTAGCTGATAAATTACTCGTATCAAGCGCCTTGATTGTAATGGTAGAATTAGGAATAACTAATTCTGTTGTAGCGATTATTATTATAGCACGTGAATTTGCTGTGACAGGACTACGATTATTACAAATCGAACAAGGATTTGTAAGTGCAGCAGGTCAATTAGGTAAAATTAAAACTGCTGTAACGATGGTTGCAATTATTTGGCTACTATTTGGCGATCTGTTCGTTAACGTGATTGGATTCTCAATAGGACAAACATTGCTATACATCGGTGTCTTATTTACAATATTATCTGGCCTTGAATATTTTTATAAAGGTAGAGCTGTTTTTAAACAATAGCTATTTCTGACCAAGATGTTCTGAAGTTTATACACGCATAATAAATGACGTGATTCATAAGTATAAACTTTTTATTAGGACACTTGGTCGTTTTTATTGTAATTTAATAATTGGCACAAGTTTTTGACACATAAAGTGATAATTTTTTATTGAATAGGAGCTTTTAATTTATGAATATATCAATTATAGCGGTTGGTTCAGAACTGCTATTAGGTCAAATAGCAAACACCAATGGTCAATATTTATCAAAATTATTTAATAGTATTGGAAAAAGTGTAGTAGAACATACAGTTGTTGGTGATAATCCAGAACGATTGGCGCATGCTATATCACAAGGATTAACACGATTTGATACTATCGTATTAACTGGCGGGTTAGGACCAACAAAAGACGATTTAACCAAACAGGTTGTTGCAGATATTTTAGGACGACAACTGGTTATAGATGATGTGGCACTTAACTTTATTCAAGACTATTTTAATGCTCAAGGGCAAATAATGACCCCCAATAATAAGCAACAAGCTTTAGTGATAGAAGGTTCAACTGTATTAGCAAATGATTATGGTATGGCACCTGGCATGTTAATAACAGAAGGTAATAAAAAAATAGTCCTACTTCCAGGACCACCGCGTGAAATGCGTCCAATGGCTAAAAATAAGTTATTACCGTATTTATTAGATGGCGAACATATCATTTTTTCAGAACAACTCCGTTTTGCTGGTATAGGGGAATCAAAAGTTGAAACGTTGTTAATGGATTTAATTGATGCACAAGAAAATCCGACTATTGCACCATTAGCGGGTACTGATGAGGTATATATACGCTTAACAGCTAATGCGGATACTAAAGAAGATTGTCACGATTTAATAGCACCTGTGAAAGATGAGATATTAGCTAGAATTGGTGAATATTATTACGGTTCTGATGATATTCTTATAGAAGAAGCCGTGAGTCAAAAGTTAACTGATTCATACGCAATTTATGATGGTGTGACCAATGGTGCATTATATCATCGCTTAAAAGATGTAGATGAAAAACAAAAGTTAGTAGGAATGTTGCCAGATTCAGAAATATTTTTGAGCAACACATCAAATATTCATGACAAGCTGCAACAGTCAGCATTATATATAAAAGAGACATACCATAGTAAAATGGGAATTGCATTATTGAATGAAGATGAGAAAGTCTATATAGGTTTATTAACAGATCAAGCATTTAAAGCTAAAATGTTTAAAATGCCACAAACACGAAATATTCTAAGACGCAGAAGTCAAAATTATGCTTTGATAACATTACTTAATTGGTTAAGATAGTATCATTTTTTGAACTTATGTTCGTATATTTTTAGTTTTAACATGAAATTAATATAAGTTTACCGTAAATATAGCGAACAAATATTCGTAAATCTCTTGTATTTTATATGAAATGATTGTATAGTAATGATAAGACAATAAACAGGAAAATAATCCTATTAGGAGGTCTCGTTTTGGATAATGATCGTCAAAAAGCGCTAGATACTGTAATTAAAAATATGGAAAAATCATTCGGTAAAGGTGCCGTAATGAAATTAGGGGATAATAAAGGCCGTCGCGTATCTAGTGTATCTACTGGATCAGTGACATTAGATAATGCTTTAGGAGTTGGTGGATATCCTAAAGGAAGAATTATAGAAATATATGGTCCTGAAAGTTCAGGTAAAACGACCGTTGCATTACATGCAATTGCCGAAGTTCAAAAAAATGGTGGTATTGCAGCTTTTATTGATGCTGAGCATGCGCTAGATCCTGAATATGCAGCTGCTTTAGGTGTAGATATTGATAACTTATATCTTTCTCAACCAGATCATGGTGAACAAGGTTTAGAAATCGCTGAAGCCTTTGTACGTAGTGGAGCTGTTGATATTGTAGTTGTGGACTCAGTTGCAGCTTTAACACCCAAAGCTGAAATTGAAGGAGAAATGGGAGATACGCATGTAGGTTTACAAGCTCGCTTGATGTCTCAAGCATTACGTAAGCTTTCAGGTGCAATTTCTAAATCAAATACGACAGCCATTTTCATCAATCAAATTCGTGAAAAGGTTGGCGTAATGTTTGGTAATCCTGAAACAACACCTGGTGGCCGTGCACTTAAATTTTATAGTTCAGTACGTTTAGAAGTTCGTCGTGCAGAACAATTAAAGCAAGGTCAAGACATCGTTGGTAATAGAACGAAAATCAAAGTTGTTAAAAATAAAGTTGCGCCGCCATTTAAAGTTGCAGAAGTAGATATTATGTATGGTCAAGGAATCTCTAAAGAGGGAGAACTCATTGATTTAGGTGTTGAACATGATATTGTTGATAAATCAGGTGCTTGGTACTCATACAATGGAGATAGAATGGGCCAAGGTAAAGAAAATGTCAAAACTTATCTAAAAGAAAATCCAGAAGTAAGAGATGATATTGATCGTAAACTAAGAGAAAAATTAGGTATTTTTGATGGTGATGTTGAAGAAAAAGAAGCTAAAGCACCAGAATCTCTATTTGATGAAGAATGATATCAAGTTTGAGTGATATGATTTAACGCATAGTTAATTAACTACAAAATAATTAAATATATAACTTTTAAAATACCTTGTTGGTTTTATGGCCATCAAGGTATTTTTATACACTATTTTTAATAGAATTACAATGATTAATAGGCTTCTTACCTTGACACTCACACAACTAAAAAAGTACAATTAGTTTGTATGATTATTATAAATTTCATAAAATCATATCGATTTTGATATACAGAACATAGCCCTAGAAAAAGGAGGTGTTTGTGTGAATTTATTAGCCCTCCTACTCATTTTGCTTGGGATTATTCTAGGAGTTGTTGTAGGGTATTTCGTAGCCCGAAATTTGTTGCATCAAAAACAATTACAAGCAAGACAAACCGCTGATGATATTATTAGGCAAGGAAACAAAGAAGCTGAAAATATCAAAAAAGAAAAGTTACTTGAAGCAAAAGAAGAAAACCAAATCTTAAGAGAACAAACTGAATCAGAATTACGTGAAAGACGTGGTGAGCTTCAAAAACAAGAAGCCCGACTTCTTCAAAAAGAGGAAAATTTAGATCGAAAATCTGATCTATTAGACAAAAAAGATGAGATTTTAGAACAAAAAGAATCTAAACTTGAAGAAAGACAACAACAAGTAGATGCAAAAGAGAGTAGTGTTCAATCATTAATAATGAAGCATGAACAAGAATTAGAACGCATCTCCGGTCTTACTCAAGAAGAAGCTGTTAGAGAACAACTTCAGAGAGTTGAAGAAGAACTGTCACAAGATATTGCAGTACTTGTTAAAGAAAAAGAAGCAGAAGCTAAAGAAAAAGTCGATAAAACTGCCAAAGAATTATTAGCTACAACTGTCCAAAGATTAGCAGCAGATCATACAACAGAATCAACAGTATCAGTTGTTAATTTACCAAACGACGAAATGAAAGGTCGTATTATTGGTAGAGAAGGTAGAAATATTCGAACATTAGAAACATTAACAGGTATCGATTTGATAATTGATGATACACCAGAAGCAGTTATTTTATCTGGTTTTGATCCAATTAGACGTGAAATTGCAAGAACAGCATTAGTCAATTTAGTATCAGACGGTAGAATCCATCCTGGTAGAATTGAAGATATGGTTGACAAAGCAAGAAAAGAAGTTGACGAAATCATTCGAGATGCGGGAGAACAAGCTACCTTTGAAATGAATATTCATAATATGCATCCTGAATTAGTGAAAATTTTAGGTCGCTTAAATTATCGAACAAGCTACGGTCAAAATGTGTTGAAACATTCGATTGAAGTTGCGCATTTATCAGGTATGCTTGCTGCTGAATTAGGTGAGGATGTAAGTTTAGCCAAAAGAGCTGGCTTGCTCCATGATGTTGGTAAAGCAATAGACCATGAAGTTGAAGGTAGTCACGTTGAAATTGGTGTAGAACTCGCTAAAAAATACGGCGAAAATGATACGGTAATAAATGCTATTCATTCTCATCATGGTGACGTGGAACCCACTTCTATCATATCAATTTTAGTCGCGGCAGCAGATGCTTTATCCGCTGCACGACCAGGTGCACGTAAAGAGACTTTAGAGAATTATATCCGAAGATTAGAACGCTTAGAAACATTATCTGAAGGTTACGATGGCGTTGAAAAAGCATTTGCTATTCAAGCCGGACGAGAAATAAGAGTAATCGTTTCTCCGGATGAAATTGATGATTTAAAATCATATCGCCTTGCACGAGATATTAAAAACCAAATCGAAGAAGAACTTCAATATCCTGGTCATATTAAAGTGACAGTTGTTCGTGAGACCAGAGCAGTTGAATATGCTAAATAAAACAGGCCTTTCGTGCCTGTTTCTTAAATGTCGACAAACCTAATGTTGTAAAATATTAGGTTTGTTTTTTTAGGTGTTATTTTTAATTATAAGGCACAACTTACTTCATTATTGTTTCAAATAAAAATGATTAGTTCAACATTAAATAATAAGTTAGGTTAATGCTTATGCATAATTGATCATCTTATTAAGAACTTAAAGTAAGGCATCATAAAAATATATTTATTTGAAATATGAAGTGCCACCAAAAGTTAGAATTTTCATTCAACTTTTGGTGGCAACCTGTATTAATAATTTAAATGTTTATATGTTTATTCATTAATATGCAAATTGTTGTCGTTAATAGGTGTGGTATGTTAATGCTTCAATTGTAAATCCGCTTTGTTCATCTCTGAAATGACTTCAGCAGTGTCATAGCAGTTTGTTGCAACGTTAGAATATCTTTCTGCTAAGCGATAAGCATTAATATATAACTCTAAACATTCTTTTGCGATATCTTCAGCATCTTCAGATTTTGCTGGGTTTGCTGTTAAAACCAATTCTGCAAATCTTTCTGGATCAATGTTAATTGACATGTAATATATACAACTCCTATTATTTTATAAATTCATCTTAACATAGGTTTCTTTACTGAAAAAGAAATGCACTTTAAAACAAAATAAAAATAGTTAATCTGCTTTAATTCTTTTTGATTTTGACTTAAAATTATTTATGAAAGGATGAACAATTCATGAGAATACTTTTTATAGGAGATATCGTAGGGAAAATTGGTAGAAAAGCAATAGCAGAATACCTACCTAAAATAAAGCAATCACATAGGCCAACAATAACGATTGTCAATGCGGAAAATGCTGCACACGGTAAAGGTCTAACCGAAAAAATATATAAGCAATTGCTAAGAGACGGCGTTGATTTTATTACAATGGGAAATCATACCTATGGTCAACGGGAAATATATGATTTTATCGATGAAGCGAAAAGAATGGTGCGACCAGCAAACTTTCCTAGTGAAGCACCTGGCGTGGGTATGAGATTTATCCAAATTAATGATATTAAATTAGCTATAATTAATCTACAAGGACGTTCTTTTATGCCAGTTATTGATGATCCTTTTAAAAAAGCAGATGAACTTATAAATGAGGCTAAACAACAAACACCATATATATTCGTTGATTTTCATGCGGAAACAACATCTGAAAAAAATGCAATGGGCTGGTATTTAGATGGACGGGTGAGTGCTGTTGTTGGTACACATACACATATACAAACAGCAGATGAACGTATTTTACCCCAAGGCACGGGATATATTACAGACGTTGGTATGACTGGTTTTTATGATGGTATTCTAGGTATCAACAAGACAGAAGTTATTGAGCGATTTATTACAAGTTTACCGCAACGTCATGTTGTCCCTGATGATGGACGCAGTGTGTTGTCAGGTGTGCTGATTGATCTTGATAGAGAAGGAAAAACATCACATATTGAAAGGATACTAATTAATCAAGATCATCCATTTTAACAAGTTCCTAAGAACGATATGAAGACTATCGTCCATAAGTATGAGTTTATGAAATTACCACTGTTGACATAGTAATACGGTGGTTCTTTTTGTTATTATTTAAGATGAATTAATTCCACAGGAGGCTTATGATATGAAACCACAATTATCGTGGAAAGTGGGCGGACAACAAGGTGAAGGTATAGAATCTACAGGTGAAATCTTTGCAACTGCAATGAACAGAAAAGGATACTATTTATATGGATATAGACACTTTTCGAGTCGAATAAAAGGCGGTCATACAAATAATAAAATAAGAGTATCATTAACACCTGTTCATGCTATTAGTGATGATTTAGATATCCTTGTTGCATTTGACCAAGAAACTATCGAATTAAATCATCACGAAATGAGATCAGATAGTATTATTATTGCTGATACTAAAGCAAAACCAGAAAAGCCTGAAAACTGTAAAGCACAACTCATTGATTTACCATTAACTGCAACTGCAAAAGAGTTAGGTACTGCATTAATGAAAAATATGGTAGCTGTCGGAGCAACATGTGCTTTAATGAACTTAAATACACAAACTTTCGAAGATTTAATTCGAAATATGTTTATGAAAAAAGGCGACAAAGTTGTCGATATGAATATAACTGCATTGTATCAAGGATACCAATTGATGCAAGAGCAATTAGATCAAATTCAAGGAGATTTTGAATTAGTAGCAACGGATAGTGCGCCGCATTTATATATGATTGGGAATGATGCTATAGGGCTGGGTGCAATTTCAGCAGGCTCAAGATTTATGGCAGCATATCCGATTACACCTGCATCTGAAATTATGGAATATATGATTGCTAATTTGCCAAAAGCAGGAGGGGCTGTTGTACAGACTGAAGATGAAATCGCAGCTGCCACAATGGCTATTGGTGCAAATTATGCTGGTGTAAGAGCATTTACTGCAAGTTCTGGGCCCGGATTATCTTTAATGATGGAAGCAATCGGTCTTTCTGGTATGACAGAAACACCATTAGTTATTGTAAATACGCAGCGTGGGGGACCTTCAACAGGCTTGCCAACTAAACAAGAACAATCTGATCTTATGCAAATGATATACGGAACTCATGGTGATATACCAAAGATTGTTCTTGCGCCAACTGATGCAGAAGATGCATTTTATTTAACTATTGAAGCTTTTAATTTAGCCGAAATTTATCAATGTCCAGTTATTGTCTTAAGTGATTTGCAGTTGTCTCTAGGTAAACAGACAGTGAAAGCATTAGACTATAATAAAATTGAAATCAATCGTGGTGAGATTATCCAAACTGATATTGAGAGAGAAGAGGGAGATAAGGAATACTTTAAACGCTATGCGATAACAGATAGTGGTATATCCCCAAGACCAATACCTGGTGTAAAAGGTGGTATTCATCATGTAACTGGCGTAGAGCATAATCAACAGGGTAAACCAAGTGAAGCTGCGATGAATCGATGCGAACAAATGGATAAAAGAATGAGAAAAACAGAACAGCTACGAATTGAAAATCCTGTAGAGTCAAACGAAACGTATGATGAAGCAGATATATTATACATTGGTTTTATCTCAAGTAAAGGTGCCATTCAAGAAGGTACATCACGATTAAAAGATGCAGGAATAAAAGTTAATACAATGCAGATTCGCCAATTACATCCATTTCCTAAAGAAATCATCCAAGACGCCATCAATAAAGCTAAAAAGGTAATTGTTGCAGAACATAATTATCAAGGACAACTCGCAAGTATTATTAAAATGAATACGCAGATTCAAGATAAATTAGTACAGCAGACAAAATATGATGGTACGCCATTTTTACCACATGAAATTGAGGAACAAGGACTTAAAATTGTAAAAGAATTAAAGGAGTTGGTCTAATTGGCTACATTTAAAGATTTTAGAAATAGCGTCAAACCAAATTGGTGCCCAGGTTGTGGTGATTTCTCAGTACAAGCAGCCATTCAAAAAGCTGCTGCCAATGTAGGATTAGAGCCAGAAGAAGTAGCCATAATTACAGGTATAGGCTGTTCCGGACGTTTATCGGGTTATGTAAATTCTTATGGTGTTCATGCTATTCATGGTAGAGCATTACCTTTAGCTCAAGGTGTAAAAATGGCAAATAAAGATTTAACTGTTATTGCATCAGGTGGGGATGGAGATGGCTATGCGATAGGTATGGGGCATACGATCCACGCATTAAGAAGAAATATGAATTTGACTTATATCGTTATGGACAATCAAATTTATGGCTTAACAAAAGGACAAACTTCACCTTCTTCAGCTGTTGGTTTTGTTACGAAATCAACACCTAAAGGCAATATAGAAAAAAATGTTGCGCCATTAGAGTTAGCGCTATCTTCAGGTGCAACCTTCGTCGCTCAAGGATTTTCCAGCGATATTAAAGCTTTAACAAAAATGATTGAAGATGCAATTAATCATGATGGATTTTCATTTGTAAATGTTTTCTCACCTTGCGTAACATATAATAAAGTGAACACATATGATTGGTTTAAAGAACATTTGACAAATATAGAAGATATCACTGATTATGATACATCGGATAAGCAATTAGCTATGAAAACAGTCATTGAACATGAATCTTTAGTAAAAGGAATAGTGTATCAAGATACTTCAACTCCGTCTTATGAGTCGCAAATCGTAGAGTTAGAAGATACGCCATTGGCTAAAAGAGATTTGCAGTTACCGGAAGAAGTATTTAACACTTTAACAGAGCAATTTGTATAGTAGTTTATAAAAGGCTAGGCCATTAAGTGTCTAGGGTATAAGTAATCCTGAACAATAAGGTAATATTATTTTCCCAATTTTTGTTAACGCATATTGATTGCAACATATGTTAATTGTAGAAATGGTTGTTGTATTTCCCTTTGTTGGGATCCAAGCACAGCGTAACTGGCTAGAACAGTTTTTCTAACAAAGCAAGCCAGTGTGACTGATATAGAATCCTAAAGACGCGAAGCCATACAACATAGAGTATTAAATATAAAATAAGGAAGCGGGACAGCATTCATTTTGAGTTCTTATTTCCACCCAGTCAAGGTTGACTAGGATAGAAAAAGCTGGGTATCAGTGCATTTTCAATTTAGTCTACTAAATATATAGTTAAGAGCCTCGAACATAATAATCATGTTTGAGGTTCTATTATTTTGGATTATGTCTCTGCTGTTTATTTTTAATAAATTGAAATTTTATTTATTTTCTGTAAATCACTTTTATAACTTCTAAAATAGGTAATATGAAATATAAGTTGTATAAAGGAGTGATGTATGATGGATAAATTTAAAACGATGGAGACATTGGAACAACAAACAGCTGAACATCAAGATTGGAAGATTGAAACGGAAGATAATCACAGTCAAGTGGTTATTATTGCCCCACATGGTGGCGGAATTGAGCCAGCAACTACAGAGTTAACAAAACTGATAGCCAAAGAAGGTAACTATAATTACTTTGTTTTTAATGGAATGAGAAGCAAGGGGAATCAAGAACTGCATGTGACTTCAATTCATTATGATAATAAAATAGCGATAGATCTTGTAAAACGGAGTGAAAGAACAATTGCTATACATGGATGTAAAGGTGAAAGTCCAATAGTCTATATTGGAGGTAAAGATGAACTGCTGAGTAAAAAAATAAGCAATAGTCTGAAACAAATAGGTATAAAAGTGGCGCATGCCCCAAGCAACATGTCAGGCAAACAATCAAATAATATTGTTAATTGTAATCAACTTGGTGCGGGTGTACAACTAGAATTAACATCGGCACTCAGAAAACAATTATTTAAAAATGGAAAATACGGCTATCACAATCGAACTAATAAAGATAATTGGAGTAACTTAATGTATCAGATAGCACAAGCAATTGTAGAATCAACATCTCAAGTTAACTAAATATAAGATAAAAATGATATGATGAACATAAAGAACAATTTTTTCGAGGTGATAATGATGCAAGATACATTAATGAGTATTCAAATTATACCAAAGACACCACAAAATGATGATGTAATCCCATATGTTGACGAAGCTATTAAATTGATAGAACAATCTGGATTGCATTATCGAGTAGGTCCGCTTGAAACAACAGTACAAGGTGAAATGAGTGCTTGTTTAATTCTCATTCAAAAATTGAACGAGAGAATGGTTGAATTAGAATGTTCAAGTATTATTAGCCAAGTTAAGTTTTATCATGTACCCGAAGGTATTTCGATTGAAACTTTAACAGGAAAATATGATGGATAAGCTACGATTTAAATAATAAATAGTGATGGGGTAAGCTTAAAGGACAATGTATTGACCTTTTTCTTGCCCTAATTTTTTTATAATAAAGATGTCTTTAAAATTCAGAATGAAGGCATTTTGCACTTTATAGCTAAATTTAATATAATGGAATAATGATAAAAAGGGCATATGGAAAGGATTTTTTAAGTGAATGAAGAGCAAAGAAAAGCTGGTACGATAGATATTTTAAGTGAACGTAATAAAAAAGAAGAAAAAGATTATAGCAAGTACTTTGAGACGGTTTATCAGCCGCCTAGTTTAAAAGAAGCTAAAAAACGTGGGAAACAACAAGTACAATATAATCGAGATTTTCAGATAGAGGATAAATATCGCAATATCGGTCAAGGACGTACATTTTTAATTAAAACATATGGTTGTCAGATGAATGCGCACGATACAGAAGTAATGGCCGGTATTTTAGAAGCACTAGGTTATCAATCCACCTCTGATATTCAAGAAGCAGATGTCATACTTATAAACACTTGTGCTATCCGTGAAAATGCCGAGAATAAGGTGTTTAGTGAGATTGGAAATTTAAAACACCTAAAGAAAAATAGACCTGATTGCCTAATTGGTGTTTGTGGTTGTATGTCGCAAGAAGAATCAGTAGTCAATAAAATTTTAAAGTCATATCAAAATGTCGATATGATTTTTGGCACACATAATATCCATAAATTGCCAGAAATTCTTGAAGAGGCATATATGTCTAAAGCAATGGTTGTTGATGTGTGGTCCAAAGAGGGAGACATCATTGAAAACTTGCCGAAAGTGAGAGAAGGCAATATTAAAGCATGGGTGAATATCATGTATGGTTGTGATAAGTTTTGTACGTATTGTATTGTTCCTTTCACAAGAGGAAAAGAACGTAGTCGTAGACCAGAAGATATTATTGCGGAAGTCAAAGAACTTGCACGTGAAGGTTATCAAGAAATCACGTTATTAGGTCAAAATGTTAACTCTTATGGGAAAGATATTGAAGATATAGATTATGAGCTTGGCGACTTACTTGAAGCTATTTCTAAAATTGATATTCCTAGAGTTAGATTTACAACAAGTCATCCATGGGATTTTACTGACAGAATGATACAAGTGATTGCGCAAGGTGGTAATATTGTGCCACATATTCATCTTCCGGTTCAATCAGGAAATAATGCAGTGTTAAAAATTATGGGGCGTAAATATACGCGTGAAAGTTATTTAGAATTAGTATCAAAGATTAAAGCGGCTATTCCGAATATTGCTTTAACAACTGATATCATTGTTGGCTACCCTAACGAAACAGAAGATCAATTTGAAGAAACGTTAACACTATACGATGAAGTGGCTTTCGAACATGCTTATACGTATTTATACTCGCAGCGCGATGGTACACCAGCTGCTAAAATGAAAGATAATGTACCGCTAGAAGTGAAAAAACAACGATTACAACGTTTAAATCAAAAGGTTGGACAGTATTCACAACAAGCTATGAGCCATTATGAAAACACAACTGTGACTGTATTATGTGAAGGCACAAGTAAAAAAGATGACACAGTACTAGCTGGATATACTGGTAAAAATAAATTAGTGAATTTTAAAGGTCCTAAAGAAGCGATTGGTCAATTAGTAGAAGTGAAAATTGATGAAGCTAAACAATATTCATTAAATGGTACCTTTGTTAGATTCACTCAACAAACGTTGGTGACGCCTTAAATGTATTCAAAAAAAGATATTTTAACGTATGCCGATGGGATAACAAAGAATATTGAAAAATTGGATATTATCCAAACCTATCAGCGTGTCGAACAACAAATTCATCAAAATAAGACGATTGCAACAAAGATGAATCAGCTTAAAAAGCAACAAAAGCAATCGGTCAACTTTCAGAATTATGGTAAACAACATGCGTTTGAACAATCAGAAGATGAAATTAATCATCTTGAAGCAGAAATTAATCATTTGCCTATTGTAGATGAATTTAAAAGCGCGCAATTTGAAGCTAATGAATTTCTACAATTGATGATTAGCACAATGGAAAATAGATTAAATGAACATCATACTGATGAACATAGTAATCAATAGTGAAAGGATTGTAATTTCATGAACACAAAGAAGTTAACTGTGACTGCCATACTTATTGCCATTAACGTTGTCTTAAGCAGTATCATTGTTATACCGGTAGGACCAATCAAAGCAGCACCAGTACAGCATTTTATCAATGTTTTATGTGCAGTATTTGTTGGACCATGGTATGGCTTAGCACAAGCACTTATCTCATCAATTATCAGAATCACATTTAATACAGGTAGCTTCTTTGCATTTCCAGGTAGCATGATTGGTGTGTTTTTAGCAAGTTTATTTTATATGTATAAAAAACATATCTTTATAGCTGCTATTGGAGAAGTTATTGGTACGGGTATTATTGGTAGTTTGATGTGTATACCAATGGCTTGGATATTAGGATTTCACAATTTTGTTGTTAAACCATTAATGTTAGCTTTTATTGTTTCTAGTGTGATTGGTGCAGTAATAAGCTATATATTATTGATTATTTTAAAAAAACGAGGTTTACTTGATCGCTTTAAGTAGAGCCTAAAACATTGACTTATGCGTTTATAGCTGCAAAAGTCAATGTTTTTTTATGTTAAACTTTAAAAGATAATATCAATAGGCGACTTGTTTATAGTTATGTTAAAATATATAAGTTAACGAAGGCAAATAATTTTAATAATAATATAAATCAAAAAGTAAAAAGAAATAAGGTTGTGAATAATAAATGGCAAATGTAACACCTATGATGCAACAATATTTAAACATAAAAGCACAATATAATGATTGTTTATTATTCTTTCGATTAGGCGATTTTTATGAAATGTTCTTTGATGATGCTAAAGAAGCATCACGAGTTCTTGAAATTACTTTAACGAAAAGAGATGCCAAAAAAGAAAAACCTATTCCAATGTGTGGCGTACCGTATCATTCGGCAAATAGCTATATTGAAACTTTGATAAATAATGGATATAAAGTTGCTATTTGTGAACAGATGGAAGATCCAAAGCAAACCAAAGGAATGGTGAAAAGAGAAGTAGTACGTATTGTCACACCTGGTACTGTAATGGAGCAAGGCGGGGTGGATGACAAACAAAATAATTATATATTGAGTTTTATTCAAAGACAAAATCAAATAGCACTTAGCTATTGTGATGTTTCTACAGGTGAATTGAAGACAACACAATTTGAAGGTACATCGACACTGTTAAATGAAATAACTACGATTAATCCGAATGAAATTGTTGTTAATCAAGCGTTGTCTGATGCGCTTACGCGACAAATAAATTTGACCACTGAAACGATTACAGTCAATGAATCACTTTCTCAAAACGTATATGAGGTAAATCCCAAAAAAGAAACCTTGATGTTCGAAGCAACACAATTATTGTTAGATTATATTCACCATACTCAAAAAAGAGATTTGTCTCATATTGAAGATGTGAAAGAATATGCTGCAATTGATTTTATGAAAATGGATTACTATGCAAAACGAAATCTAGAATTGACAGAAAGTATTCGATTAAAATCAAAAAAAGGCACTTTATTGTGGTTGATGGATGAAACAAAAACGCCGATGGGTGCTAGACGATTAAAGCAATGGATTGATCGTCCCTTAATTCAACAACAAGAAATAGAGCATCGCTTAAATGCTGTTGATCAGCTAATAAACGCTTTTATTGAAAGAGATACATTAAGAGGTTATTTGAATCAAGTTTATGATGTAGAGCGACTTGTTGGTCGAGTAAGTTACGGTAATGTTAATGCTCGAGATTTAATTCAATTGAAACATTCCATATCAGAAATCCCACATATTAAACAATTATTGTTAGAAATGGATCAAACATTTAGTCAGCAATTTGACAAATTGGAACCTTTAGATGACCTATTAGATGTATTGGAAAATAGTATTGTGGAAGAACCGCCTATATCTGTTAAAGATGGTGGACTATTTAAACGTGGTTTTAATCAGCAGTTAGATGAATATTTGGATGCGTCTCAAAATGGAAAAAGCTGGTTAGCGCAATTACAAGCTAGAGAAAGAGAAAAAACAGGTATTAAATCTTTAAAAATTAGTTTTAATAAAGTCTTTGGTTATTTCATTGAAATTACAAGAGCAAATTTACAAGGATTTAATCCGACTGATTATGGTTATTATCGTAAACAAACACTTTCTAATGCAGAAAGATTTATTACTGATGAATTAAAAGAAAAAGAAGACATTATACTTGGGGCTGAAGATAAAGCAGTTGAACTAGAGTATCAATTATTTGTAAAATTACGCGAGCATATTAAAACGTATACTGAGAAACTTCAGCAACAAGCAAAAATCATTTCGGAATTAGATTGTTTACAAAGCTTTGCCGAAATCGCACAACGCTATAATTACACAAGACCTCAGTTTAGCGAGAATAAGACATTGAATTTAGAAAATTCTCGTCATCCTGTTGTTGAACGAGTGATGGATCACAATGATTACGTCCCTAATGATTGCTTGTTAAATAAAGAGAACTTTATTTATTTGATAACTGGGCCAAATATGTCTGGTAAGTCAACATATATGCGACAAGTGGCTATTATAAGTATTATGGCGCAAATGGGTTCATTTGTTCCTTGTGATAAAGCGACATTACCAATATTTGATCAAATATTTACGCGTATTGGTGCTGCCGATGACTTAGTTTCAGGTAAGAGTACATTTATGGTTGAAATGTTAGAAGCACAAAAAGCATTAACTTATGCTACGGCGGACAGTTTAATAATCTTTGATGAAATTGGGCGTGGCACATCAACATACGATGGCTTAGCTTTAGCTCAATCAATGATAGAGTATGTCGCAAAAACATCACACGCTAAAACACTATTTTCAACGCATTACCATGAATTAACAGATCTAGATCAAGAATTAAGCTGTTTGAAAAATGTGCATGTTGCAGCTGACGAGTACCAAGGAGAACTTATTTTCTTACATAAGGTTAAAGATGGTGCGGTAGATGATAGCTATGGTATTCAAGTTGCCAAATTAGCAGATTTACCTAACGAAGTGATTGAAAGAGCACAAGTTATTCTTGACCAATTCGAACAAAAATCGACGCAATCGTCACAGATACGGTCGCAAGACAATAAAGATGCATATATTGCAGAATCACAATCAGCATATCTGAAAGACTCTGAAAATCAAGCTGTAAAACCAGCATATGAACAAACAACCTTTAGCTTATTCGACGATGTAACCACAGAAAGTGAAATTGAAGCTGAAATTAGAACATTAAATATTTCCAATATGACACCACTTGATGCATTAATTAAACTAAATGAATTACAAAAAAAGTTATAAAATGGGGTGAAATGAAATGGGAAAAATAAAAGAGTTACAAACCTCTTTAGCTAATAAAATTGCAGCTGGCGAAGTAGTTGAGAGACCTAGTTCAGTAGTAAAAGAATTATTAGAAAATGCAATCGATGCTGATGCAACTGAAATTAATGTAGAAGTTGAAGAATCTGGTATCTCGTCGATTCGTGTAGTTGATAATGGCTCAGGTATAGAGGCCGACGATTTAAATTTAGTGTTTCATAGACATGCTACAAGTAAGCTGCATGATGATGACGATTTGTTTCATATACGAACATTAGGATTTAGAGGCGAAGCATTAGCAAGTATCTCTTCTGTTGCAAAGGTTACTTTAACGACGTGTACTGATAACGAACAAGGTCATGAGATTTATGCTGAAAATGGTCAAATCGTGCATAAAAAGCCTGCGAAAGCTAGAAAAGGTACAGATGTTAAAGTCGAGTCATTATTTTATAACACGCCGGCACGTTTAAAATATATTAAAAGTTTATATACCGAATTGGGTAAAATAACTGATATTGTGAATCGTATGGCAATGAGTCATCCAGATATTCGTTTTTCTTTAGTATCAGATGGTAAAATAATGTTGCAAACAAATGGTTCTGGAAAAACAAATGAGGTTATGGCTGATATTTATGGTATGAAAGTAGCTAAAGATTTAGTTCATATTACTGGTGATACAAGTGATTACCATATAGAAGGTTACGTGGCTAAACCTGAACATTCTAGAAGCAATAAACATTATATTTCTATCTTTATTAATGGTCGTTATATTAAAAATTTCATTCTTAATAAAGCGATTGTTGAAGGTTATCACACGTTGATGATGATTGGTCGTTATCCAATTTGTTATATTAATATTAAAATGGATCCTATACTAGTAGATGTTAATGTACATCCCACAAAATTAGAAGTGCGATTGTCAAAAGAGGAGCAGTTGTATCAACTTATCGTTGAAAAGATAAGAGAGGCATTCCATGATCGGATTTTAATACCACAAAATAAATGGGATGAGAAGCCGAAAAAGAATAAAGTTCTGCATACATTTGAACAACAACAAATGGATTTTGAGAAACAACGACAAAATACTAACTCAAATGACACATCTAGTGAACGAGCTTCAAATGAATTAGAACAGACAACGACATCTGATGATTTCAATGAGGAAACAGTGCAACCAGTTGACTCTACTTATAATAAACGAAATTCAAATGATGATTACTTTGAACGACAAAAAGAATTTTTGTCTGAGCTAGAAAATAGTACATCTAGCAATAGTTCATTATTGGAACAAGAAGATATTAAAGGTACGGTTAGTAAGACACCATCGCGTCGTGTCCCTTATATGGAAATTGTTGGTCAAGTACATGGAACTTATATTATTGCACAAAATGAAAATGGCATGTTTATGATAGATCAGCACGCTGCTCAAGAACGGATAAAATATGAATATTTTAGAGATAAAATAGGAGAGGTTACTAATGAGGTACAAGATTTACTTATACCTATGACCTTTCATTTTTCAAAAGATGAACAAATCATTATAAACCAATATCAATCGGAGTTAGATAAAGTAGGCGTGCATTTAGAGCATTTTGGAGGTAGTGACTATATTGTAAATAGCTATCCAGTATGGTTGCCGAAAGCAGATGTTGAAGACATTATTAAAGATATGATTGAGTTAGTATTAGAACATAAAAAAATTGATATAAAAAAATTGCGCGAAGATGCTGCAATTATGATGAGCTGTAAGAAGTCAATTAAAGCAAATCACTATCTTAAAATAAATGAAATGGCAGATTTAATTGATCAGTTAAGAAAAGCCGAAGATCCATTTACATGTCCACACGGAAGACCTATTAT
Organism: Staphylococcus sp. HMSC62D11; assembly: GCF_001839145.1. Lineage (NCBI taxonomy): Bacteria > Bacillati > Bacillota > Bacilli > Caryophanales > Staphylococcaceae > Staphylococcus > Staphylococcus sp. HMSC62D11. The sequence continues at coordinate 177,103 of NZ_KV840177.1, forward strand.
TATTAACTTTTCAAATTATGAATTAGAAAAACTATTTAAAAGAGTTGTTTAGAAAGGACAGTGCGCATGAATGATAATGTTTTACCGGCAATTAGAAATATGAAAGATTTAGAAAAGCTGACAGAAACCGACTATAAATCTTGTGTCCTTCTAGATATGCATATAGGACATTTGAAAAGTGTTATGGAACTATTAGCACAGCATGATATCTCAGCATACATTCATGTTGATTTGATTAAAGGTATGAGTCATGATGAATTTGCTTGTGAATATATTATTCAAACCTATCAACCCAAAGGTATTGTTTCTACCAAAACAAAAGTGATTCAAAAAGCCAAATCATTAAATAAAACAACGATATTTAGAGTATTTATTATTGATAGCCAAGCATTAAATCGAAGTATTAGATTAATACAAAAGGTTCAGCCTGATTATGTAGAAGTATTACCAGGTGTTGCCAGTAAAATTGTAAAAATAATTAAACAAAGTACAAAGACAGAAGTTATCGCTGGTGGTTTGATTAGCGAAAAAAGAGAAATTGAGGAAGCTGTGTCAAATGGGGCGAGCTATGTAACTACTAGTGATCGCAGTCTTTGGTAGTTTATCAATATAACCTATGATATTAAGAATGATATTAAATGATTAACCAATAAAAATGATAAGTTTAATGATGTGTAGGTAATGAGATTAATTATATGTGGCGGGCAATAAAGTAAACCTTGACTTTGAGCCCGCTGCTTGCTTAAATAAAAAATTGTTGTAATTTTCAAATATTAGAGTAAATATAAGACTCGATTTAAAACAAAATATTGACAACGCTTACATGTCGATAGTATGATAGTCCCAAGTTAATAATAGAATAAGAGACGAGGAGATTTCTACAATGAGGTATGCATTGTGGAGATTTTTTTGTTTAGGAGGTTATTTTAATGAATGTATACGTAGCAGAATTTTTAGGTACTGCTATATTAATTTTGTTTGGTGGTGGCGTGTGCGCAAATGTTAATTTAAAGCGGACATTGGGACACAAGTCAGACTGGATAGTTATTTCGTTTGGATGGGGATTGGCCGTGACGATGGGGGTCTATGCAGTTGGTAATATTTCAGGCGCACATTTAAACCCAGCAGTTACTGTTGCTTTAGCCATGGATGGTAGTTTTAGTTGGACACAATTACCTGGTTATATTTTGGCACAAATGTTAGGTGGCATTGTCGGAGGTGTTCTAGTGTGGCTTATGTACTTGCCTCATTGGAAAGCAACTGATGATCAAGGCGCTAAATTAGGCGTCTTTTCAACTGGTCCAGCTATCAAAAATTATATGGCCAATTTTATTAGTGAGATTATTGGAACTACCATTTTGACAATGGGAATTTTATTTATAGGTATCAATAAGATTGCTGATGGGTTAAATCCTATCATTATTGGAAGTTTAATTATAGCTATTGGTCTAAGCCTAGGTGGTACAACTGGTTATGCTATTAATCCAGCACGTGATTTAGGACCGCGTATTGCTCACGCATTGTTACCTATTGCAGGTAAAGGCGCATCTAATTGGGCGTATGCAATTGTTCCGGTTCTTGGACCTATCGCTGGTGGAATGCTAGGTGCCGCATTATATCAGTTGTTCTATAAAGGACATTTAACTACAATATCGATTATTGGCATTATTGTAGTTATATTAACTGTAATACTAGGTTTTGTTTTAAATAAAATTGTGCAAAGTGATGATATTGAAACGATTTATTAATTAATAATAAAATTGTGTTAGTATTGGCATAATTTAGTAGTTATTTCATTTGTACAGTTTCTAAGCTAAAAGACTAAAGGAGTGGCCATTAAATGGAAAAGTATATTTTATCAATTGATCAAGGAACTACAAGTTCTCGTGCCATTTTATTTAACAAAGATGGAGAAATCAAAGGGATTTCACAACGAGAATTCAAACAATATTTCCCACAATCTGGGTGGGTAGAACACGATGCGAATGAAATTTGGACGTCGGTGTTATCAGTTATGGCTGAAGTATTAAATGAGAATAATGTCAATGCCAATCAGATTGAGGGGATTGGTATTACAAATCAACGTGAAACGGCAGTTGTTTGGGATAAAAATACAGGACGTCCTATTTATCATGCTATCGTATGGCAATCACGTCAAACACAAGGAATTTGTCAAGAATTAAAAGAACAAGGACATGAGGAAAAATTCCGTGATCGTACTGGATTATTATTAGATCCTTATTTCGCTGGTACGAAAGTAAAATGGATTTTAGACCATGTTGAAGGGGCACGCGAAAAAGCAGCTAATGGTGAATTGTTATTTGGAACTATAGATTCGTGGCTTGTGTGGAAACTATCTGGTAAAGAAGCACATGTTACTGATTATACCAATGCTAGCCGTACCTTAATGTTCAATATTTATGATTTAAAATGGGACGACGAATTACTTGAAATTTTGGATGTTCCACGCAATATGTTACCGGAAGTCAAAGCTTCAAGTGAAATTTATGCGAAAACAATTAGTTACCATTTCTTTGGTCAAGAAGTGCCGATTAGTGGTATTGCCGGAGATCAACAAGCTGCTTTATTTGGTCAAGCATGTTTTGATCGTGGAGATGTGAAAAATACATATGGCACTGGTGGCTTTATGTTAATGAATACAGGTGAAAAGGCTGTTAAATCTGAAAGTGGTTTATTGACGACGATTGCATATGGTCTTGATGGCAAAGTGAACTATGCGTTAGAAGGTTCTATCTTTGTATCAGGTTCGGCTATTCAATGGTTACGAGATGGTTTAAGAATGATTAATTCTGCACCGCAAAGTGAAAATTATGCGACACGTGTAGAATCAACTGAAGGGGTTTATGTCGTACCTGCATTTGTAGGATTAGGAACACCATACTGGGATGCTGAGGCACGAGGTGCAATATTCGGATTAACACGTGGCACAGAAAAAGAACACTTTATACGAGCTACTTTAGAATCATTATGCTATCAAACACGAGATGTTATGGAAGCGATGTCTAAAGATTCTAATATAGAAGTTAACAACTTACGTGTCGATGGCGGCGCAGTAAAAAATAATTTCTTAATGCAATTCCAAGCGGATATTGTGGATACGCCAGTTGAAAGACCGGAAATTCAAGAAACAACGGCGTTAGGTGCAGCATATTTAGCTGGATTAGCTGTTGGTTTTTGGGATAGTAAAGATGAAATTGCACATCGTTGGAAACTAGAAAAAGAATTCGAACCACAAATGGAAGATCAAGAACGAACTAAGCTTTATAAAGGATGGAAAAAAGCAGTCGAGGCAACACAAATTTTCAAACTTGAACAATAAACTATGAAATAGACGTAGTGTTTTAATTTGTGTTATACTTTTAATAAGTTAATATTTATCTTGAGAAGAAGAGATCTGTTTGACAGTACTTTGTATTGGGACAGGTCTCTCTTTTTTTTATCTAATATAGGAGGGGTATGACGATGACATTATCAACGTTAAAAAGAGAAGCAATCAAACAAAATTTAAAGCATAAAGATTATGATGTGGTAATTATTGGTGGAGGTATTACGGGCGCAGGTATTGCTTTAGATGCAAGCCAGCGTGGAATGAAGGTCGCATTAGTAGAAATGCAAGACTTTGCACAAGGAACGAGCTCACGCTCAACGAAGCTTGTTCACGGAGGTTTACGTTATTTAAAACAACTACAAGTAGGTGTCGTAGCTGAAACGGGTAAAGAGCGCGCAATTGTTTATGAAAATGGTCCACACGTTACAACTCCGGAATGGATGCTGTTACCTATGCATAAGGGTGGAACCTTTGGCAAATTTAGCACATCAATTGGTTTAGCAATGTATGACCGATTAGCAGGTGTTAAAAAAGCAGAGCGTAAAAAAATGTTATCTAAAAAAGAAACCTTGGCTAAAGAACCTCTAGTTAAAAAAGCAGGGTTAAAAGGCGGAGGCTACTATGTAGAATATCGCACGGATGATGCTAGATTAACAATTGAAGTTATAAAAAAAGCTGCCGAACAAGGTGCGGATATCATAAATTATACGAAATCAGAACACTTTATTTACGATACAAAACGCAAAGTGAATGGCGTAGAAGTTAAAGATCAACTTTCAAATGAAACTTATCAAATTAAAGCAAAAAAAGTAATCAATGCTGCTGGACCATGGGTTGATGAAGTAAGAAGCGGTGATTATGCTAGAAATAATAAACAATTACGTCTTACTAAAGGTATTCATGTAGTTATTGATCAATCTAAATTCCCATTACAACAAGCGGTATATTTCGATACAGAGAATGACGGACGCATGATTTTTGCCATACCACGTGAAGGTAAAGCATATGTAGGTACTACAGATACATTCTATGATAATGACAAAGCATCACCTTTAGTGACACAAGAAGATCGAGATTATATTATAGACGCTATTAATTATATGTTCCCCGATGTTCAAGTGACGGATAGTGATATTGAATCTACATGGGCTGGTGTGCGTCCATTAATTTTAGAAGAAGGCAAAGATCCTTCAGAAATATCACGTAAAGATGAAGTATGGGAAGGAGATTCAGGTCTTCTAACAATTGCAGGCGGTAAACTCACAGGATATCGTCATATGGCATTGGATATAGTTAACTTATTAGCTAAGCGATTGAAGCAGCAATATGGTTTAACATTCGATGCGTGTGCAACGAAACATTTACCAATTTCTGGTGGTGACGTTGGTGGAAGTAAGAACTTTAATCAATTTGTTGAACAAAAAGTCCAAGAAGCAAAAGCATTCCATATCGATGAAAATGTTGCACGACGTCTTGCTTCAAAATACGGATCTAATGTAGATCAATTGTTTAATATTGCACAAACTGCACAATTGCACGATATTGATTTACCACTTGAAATTTATGTTGAACTTATTTATAGTGTTCAAAATGAAATGGTATATAAACCAACCGACTTCTTGGTACGCCGAACAGGTAAATTGTATTTTAATATTCAAGATGTTTTAGCCTATAAAGCAGGTGTTATCGAAGTGTTAAGTAATTTATTGAACTATACGCCTGCGCAGAAGATACAATTCACTGCTGAACTAGATCAAGCTATTGATGAGGCTCAAACTGGCAATGATCAACCTGCTGTAAAAGCATAAGTATTATGTGTAAAAATATTGTTATATAAACGAGTAACACCTTGAAAAGTAGGCGGAGGTCTAATTTTCAGGGTGTTATTTCTTGTTTAATAATATAGGCGTTTTTACTAATTATTTTGAAGATAATGAGCTTTGGCTAAGCTTTTCAACAAAAGCAAACCATTTGATAACAGTGATAAGTAAAGGTATATTAAAATATAACACTGAATTTTATACATAGTACATGATATTTCATTTTAGGGGGCATATATGTGAGCCAAGGCACGTTTTATATCACCGTTGAAGATGGCACAATGTTGGAAGTTAAACTTAATAAAGCGCATAAGACCACAATTGGCGTAGTACATATTTTTCATGGTATGGCAGAGCATATGGATAGATATGATAATTTAGTCCATGCATTTAATCTACATGGTTACGACGTGATTCGTCATAATCATCGAGGACATGGAAAGGAAATAACGATTCATGAACGCGGACACTATGATGATTTGCGTATTGTAGCTCAAGATGCAGAAGAAATCGCACGGACAATATATGGTGACTTTGGCAAATTGCCATATATTGTTTTGGGTCACTCAATGGGGTCAATTATTGCGCGTCGTTTTGTTGAACAATACCCTGATGTTGCTGATGGCTTAATTTTGACGGGGACAGGTCAATTTCCATTATGGAAAGCCATTCCAGCAGTAGTTAGTCTTAAACTTATAGCTTTATGCCTAGGTAGAAGAAAGCGTCTAAAATGGGTAAATCAACTTGTTTATAAATCATTTAATAAACGTATCGACAATCCTCAAACGCCAAGCGATTGGCTATCTTCTCAACGTGCAGAAGTAGATAAATATGTTGAAGATGAATACTGTGGCTTTTTAGTGTCTAATCAACTTATCTATCAAACGGTTAAATATATGATGGTGACTTCATGGAAAAAAGAACTCAAGAAGATAAATAGTAAGCTACCGATTTTGTTGATATCAGGTAAGGAAGATCCATTTGGTGATTACGGCAAAGGTGTGCGTAAGCTAGGACGAAAATTTAAACGAGCAGGTATAAAACATATCACGGTACAACTATATAAATTCAAAAGACATGAAATATTATTTGAAGATAATTATGATTTAACATGGAATCACATGTTTGAATGGATTGAAAAACATATTTTGAAGCGAACAAACGAGAGAGGATAGTAAAATATGATGAGCAAAAAGCCGTTTATCGTTGTTGTCGTTGGTCCAACGGCATCAGGGAAAACTGAATTGAGTGTCGCCCTAGCTAAGAAAATAAATGGTGAAGTGATTAGTGGCGATTCAATGCAAGTGTACAGACAAATGGATATAGGTACAGCAAAAGTAACACAAGAAGAAATGGAAGGTGTACCGCATCATCTTATCAATATTTTAAATCCAGATGAAGCCTTTTCGGCATACGAATTTAAAAAACGTGCAGAACAATGCATCGCAGATATCACTGCGAGAGGGAAAATTCCTATTATTGCAGGCGGTACAGGTTTGTATATTCAATCACTGATTTATAATTATCCATTTGAAAAGGAAGAAATTACAGCTGAAAAGAAACGTGAAGTCGCAAAAAAAATGAATGCATTAGAAGAATTAGATAATGATCATTTACATCAATATTTAAAAACATTTGATTCAAAATCTGCTTTAGAAATACACCCTAATAATCGAAAAAGAGTGCTTAGGGCAATAGAATATTATTTAAAAACAGAAAAACTTTTAAGTTCACGCAAGAAAGTTCAACAATTTACAGAAAATTATGATACATTATTAGTAGGGATTGAAATGTCGCGTGAAACATTATATTTTAAAATAAATAAACGAGTTGATATTATGTTGACCAACGGATTATTTAGGGAAGTGGAAGCACTGCTTGAATCAGGATATGAGCATGAACAGAGCATGCAAGCAATTGGCTATAAAGAGCTAATTCCTGTGGTCAAAGGTGAAGAAACATTGTCTTATGCAGTTGATAAATTGAAACAGCATTCGAGACAATATGCCAAAAGACAACTGACTTGGTTCAAGAATAAGATGAAAGTGCGATGGTTAGATAAAGAGAACATGTCGCTTCAAATGATGTTAGATGAGATTACAACCCAAATAAATAAAAGGAGTTCTGTAAAATGATTGCAAATCACAACATCCAAGACCAAACACTAGAAAATTTTAAAGTGAATCAAACAGAAGTCACTGTCTTCTTCTTAAATGGTTTCCAAATGAAAGGTGTTATTGAAGACTTTGACAAATATGTTGTCAACATCGTATCTCAAGGTAAACAACATTTGATTTACAAACATGCGATCAGTACTTTTGCTGTAGATACAGAAGGCTCAGACACTGTTGAAACAAACAGCGAAGAATAGGTTATAAGCTTACAAGCTTTTAATCATCATATCTAAGTAAGCGAAGTATTCGGTTACTACACATGTTTACAAACATAGGCGATAACACATTAAAATAATATCGTTAGTTGTTTGTAAAAAGCATCCAGCTCGCTAAAAACGAACTGGATGCCTTTTTGTGTTATAAAAGAGCTTCAATTGCTTCATGTAATTGTGTAGGTTTCTTTTGAGGAGAAAAACGTTTAACCACATGACCTTGACGATCAACTAAAAACTTCGTAAAATTCCATTTAATTTTCTCATTAAACATACCATGTTGCGCGTCAGTTAAAAATCTAAATAATGGATGTTGATGCTCTCCCTTTACATCAATTTTTTCGTGAATAGGGAATGTGACACCATAATTAATTTTACAATTTTGATTAGCTTCAGCACCAGAACCAGGTTCTTGACCACCGAATTGATTACATGGAAAACCTAATACGACAAGACCTTGTTCTTTGTATTTATCATAAATCTCTTGAAGTCCTTCAAATTGAGGTGTAAAACCACACTCACTTGCAGTATTCACGATGAGCATGACGTCCCCTTTATATTTTTCTAATTTATAGTCTTTACCATCTGAAGTTTGAACGACAATATCATAAATATTTTCCATTCTATTCACCCTTTCAATTTATCTTTAATTTAACATAATTTATGCAGATAGTCTTAAATAAAGCACTGTGTTAGAATGATTTGAGTAGCAAGATTAAGGAGATGCATACTATGGTGCAACAAGCAGCATATAGCACACAACAGAAACGAGAAACTGCAGTTCTAGTCGGTGTAAATGCCCAAGTAGATAATCAATTTGATTATGATTCAACTATGCAAGAATTACAGGCCTTATCACAGACATGCCAGCTTGAAGTGGTTAGTCAAATAACACAAAATCGACAACAAGTTGATCATAAATATTATGTTGGTAAAGGTAAAATCGATGAAATTAAAGCATTTATTGATTTACATGATATAGATGTCGTTGTAGCAAATGATGAATTAACGACAGCACAGTCCAAAAGTTTAAATGATGCGTTAGATGTTAAGATTATTGACCGCACACAACTTATACTAGAAATTTTTGCATTACGTGCTAAAAGCAAAGAAGGGAAGTTACAAGTTGAATTAGCACAGTTAGATTATTTACTACCTAGACTACAAGGACATGGAAAGAGTTTGTCACGTTTAGGTGGAGGAATAGGTACGAGAGGTCCTGGTGAAACCAAGTTAGAAATGGATCGACGACATATTCGAACACGAATAAATGAAATTAAACATCAATTACAGACAATAGTTGAACATCGAGAAAGATATCGAAATAAACGCGAGCAAAATCAAGTATTTCAAATAGCATTAGTTGGCTATACTAATGCAGGTAAATCGTCATGGTTTAATGTATTGTCTGGTGAAAGTACTTATGAGCAAAATCTATTGTTTGCTACGCTAGACCCTAAAACTAGACAAATCCAGCTAAATGAAGGATTTAATGTGATAATTACGGACACAGTAGGATTTATTCAAAAACTACCAACAACTTTAGTAGCTGCATTTAAATCCACTTTAGAAGAAGCCAAAAATGCTGATATATTATTACATATAGTTGATGCGAGCCACCCTGAATTTCGCTCACAATACGAAACAGTCAATCAGTTAATTCAAGAATTAGATATGGACCAAATTCCACAAGTTGTACTGTTTAACAAAAGAGATTTATGTCCTTCTACAATGGCTTTACCAATGTCATCATCATTATTTGAATTTGTATCGACACAGCATCATTCAGATATTACAAAGGTCAAAGCGTTGTTAATTAAACAAATAAAAGAAAGTTTAACTTATTATTCAGAAACAGTGGCAAGTTCCAATGCACAACGCATATACTTTTTGAAACAGCATACACTAATAGAAGAAATGAACTTTAATCCTCAAAACAATTGTTATGAGGTTACGGGATATAGAAAATAACAAAAAGGAAGATTATACATGTCAGATTTAACACACACAATTGCAGAAGTAGAAGATATCTTAGCACCATTTTTTCAACAGATTGAAGACATTGCACTTTTGAATCAGGAAAAAGTACTAGCAGCATTTCATCATGTAAAAGCAACAGAAAGTGATTTACTAGGAACTACTGGTTATGGATATGATGATATTGGAAGGCAGCATTTAGAAGAGATTTATGCACATACATTTCGAGCACAATCAGCTTTGGTGCGTCCGCAAATTATTTCAGGTACACATGCGATTACAATAGCGCTTCAAAGTATGTTAAAGCATGGAGATGAACTACTTTATATTACTGGAAGTCCATATGATACTTTATTAGAAGTTATAGGCGTCAATGGTAATGGTATCGAAAGTTTAAAAGAGCATGGCGTTAAATATCGTGATATTCCATTAAAAGATGGTGATATAGACACTTCACAAGTTTTGAGCACGATTACTGATAAAACAAAAGTAGTTGCTATACAACGCTCTAAAGGATATGATCAACGACCATCTCTTAATATTGATAAAATTGAATGCGCTATTCAAAAAATTAAAGCACAATATCCGCATGTTATTATTTTTGTAGATAATTGCTATGGCGAATTTGTTGAAACACGAGAACCAATTGAATGTGGTGCAGATTTAATGGCAGGATCACTGATTAAAAATCCTGGTGGTGGTTTAGCTAAAATTGGTGGTTACATCGCAGGTCGTGAAGATTTAATTGAACGTTGTGGCTATCGACTAACGGCACCTGGAATTGGGCGTGAAGCAGGGGCTTCGGTCTATGCACTTCATGAAATGTATCAAGGCTTCTTCTTAGCACCACACGTAGTGAGCCAAAGTTTGAAAGGCGCTTTATTTACGAGTCTTTTATTAGAGAAAATGCACATGCACACAACGCCCAAATATGATGTACCACGCACTGATTTAATCCAAACAGTACAATTTGAAACAAAAGAACAAATGATTTCTTTCTGTCAAAGTATTCAACATGCGTCACCTATAAATGCACATTTTAGTCCAGAGCCAAGTTACATGCCTGGTTATGAAGATGATGTCATTATGGCTGCAGGCACTTTTATCCAAGGTGCATCTATCGAATTATCTGCAGATGGTCCAATTCGTCCACCATATGAAGTTTATGTCCAAGGCGGTTTAACTTATGAGCACGTTAAGCTAGCGATTATTTATGCAGTAAAACAATTACAAGAGCAACAATTAGTATAGTCAGAAACATTTTAGAATATAAATGTAGTGGATTCAAATTGGAACACCAAAACTTTTTCTTTGGATATGGTTCTTACAATATTGGGTAGCGTAGATTAATTTATATCAGGATTTTATACAAAAGGCACCTCGTTCATTTAGTTTAGTAAAGTTTATTAAATGATACGAAAGTGTCTTGTTTTTTTAAGCATTTCAATATAAGACGACATGTTAATACGTATTATTTATGGCGAGACTCCTGAAAGAGCAGTGTTAGCCTATTTTATAAACCACATGACTTCGTATGATTAAGATTAATGAAGTATTAACCATTCTATGTTAGAAAACCTGACATATTTTTGTATTATAAAAAAAAGTATGCTAAATTGTTAACAAGTTCAAAAGTAGAGGTGAGGTTATTAGTGTCTAATGATAAATTAAGGCGTAATATGGCCGTATTCTCTATGAGTGTTGTAAGTAAATTAACGGAATTATCAGCAAGACAAATCCGTTATTACGAAACACATGAACTGATAACGCCCGAACGAACAGCAGGAAATAAACGATTATTTTCAATGAATGATTTGGAACGACTTTTAGAGATTAAAGCGCTTTTAGAAAAGGGTTTTAACATCAAAGCAATCAAACAAATTATTTTAGATGATCAAGGGCATTTAACAACTGATGAACAAGAGACTAGAAAAAGAATGATTGTAGATGCAACGCAAAAACCCATAGGTGAAGCATTGCCAATAAATCGTGGAGATTTATCCAGATTTATTAAATAAAGTAGTGGAGGATTCAAATATGCCAAAACGTACATTCACAAAAGATGACATTCGTAAATTTGCAAAAGAAGAAAATGTAAGATACTTACGCTTACAATTCACAGATATTTTAGGAACAATAAAAAATGTAGAAGTTCCAGTAAGCCAATTAGAAAAAGTGTTAGATAATGAAATGATGTTTGATGGTTCTTCAATTGAAGGATTTGTTCGTATTGAAGAATCAGATATGTATTTACATCCAGATTTAGATACATGGGTTATTTTCCCATGGACAGCAGGACAAGGTAAAGTAGCACGATTAATTTGTGACGTATATAAAACGGATGGTGAACCTTTTGAAGGGGATCCACGTGCGAACTTAAGACGTGTCTTGAAAGAAATGGAAGACATGGGTTATACAGACTTTAACCTTGGACCTGAACCAGAATTCTTCTTATTCAAATTAGATGAAAAAGGTGAACCAACACTTGAGTTAAATGACGATGGTGGATACTTCGATTTAGCACCAACTGACTTAGGTGAAAACTGCCGCCGTGATATCGTTTTAGAACTTGAAGACATGGGCTTTGATATCGAAGCAAGTCACCATGAAGTAGCACCTGGTCAACATGAAATTGATTTTAAATATGCAGATGCGATTTCAGCATGTGATAATATTCAAACATTTAAGTTAGTTGTAAAAACGATTGCACGTAAACATAATTTACACGCAACATTTATGCCAAAACCATTGTTCGGTGTAAACGGTAGCGGTATGCACTTCAATGTGTCATTATTCAAAGGTAAAGAAAATGCCTTCTATGATCCAAATGGTGAAATGCAATTAACAGATGACGCATATCATTTCACAGCTGGTATTTTAAATAATGCACGTGGCTTCACAGCTGTATGTAATCCGATTGTAAACTCATACAAACGCTTAGTACCAGGCTATGAAGCACCATGTTATATCGCATGGAGTGGTAAAAACCGTTCTCCATTGGTTCGTGTACCTTCATCAAGAGGGTTATCAACACGTATTGAAGTGCGTTCAGTAGATCCAGCGGCAAATCCTTATATGGCGCTTGCAGCTATTTTGCAAGCAGGGTTAGACGGTATTAAAAATAAAACAGAAGTACCAAAACCAGTGAACCAAAATATTTACGAAATGAATCGTGAAGAACGTGAAGCTGTTGGCATTCATGACCTTCCATCAACACTTTATACAGCATTAAAAGCAATGCGTGAAAATCCAACGATTAAAAAAGCATTGGGTAACCATATTTACAATCAATTTATTAATTCTAAATCAATTGAATGGGATTATTACAGAACCCAAGTTTCTGAATGGGAGCGCGACCAATACATGAAACAATATTAATCGCTAAGCAAACAGGGGACCGACATAGGGATAACAAGGAGTTAAGGCACTTTGCCTTAGCTTCTTTTTTATATAAAAGTGGACAACTAACCTATAAAAGAAAGCTATTTTTTCATTGGATGGTCAACTATTGGGCAACTCATTTTAAAATATATTCTTGATATATTTCTCAAAGTTTTCATTAGTATCATCATTCATCTTAAATTATTACAGAATGTTTAGACTTGATTAGAAAAGGTGTATATACTCTTTCAAATCACCAAGGTAATACGTTTTAAACTATAAAAAAAGAGTAGATAACAAATATTGTCAAAAACATTGTTATCATACTCAAAAATTTTTAGACGGCTAATTTGTTATATCTTCTTTAGTTAAAAATATAAGTATTTTCTATTATATTAATTCTAATAATTGATTGACATTTTCTTCAGTTGTTGCCCAACTTGTAGCAAATCTTACGACGCGATGATTTTCATCGTATTTTTCCCAAACTGCGAACTTTACTTTTTGTTGTAATTGTTGAATTTTCTCTTCGCTTAATATGAAAAATTGTTGATTCGTAGGTGAGTCGAAATAGACTCTGTAACCTTTGTCAATAAACCCTTTTTTCATTTTATTGGCCATGTGAATCGCATGACGACTGATGTCAAAATATAAATTGTTTGTAAATAATTCTAAAAATTGAATACCAACTAATCGTCCTTTAGCTAATAATGCACCGTGTTGTTTAATGCGTGTAGTGAAGTGTTTTGGTTCATTATATTGCGTAAAGACAATTGCTTCACCGCACAATGCACCAACTTTTGTGCCACCGATATAAAAAATATCACAATACTTTGCAATATCTGTGATATCTACGTCAGTTGCGTCGCTCATTACGCCATAACCCAATCTAGCACCATCCATAAATAATGGTATTTGATGCTTACGACATACTTCTGACAAAGCTTGTAACTCACTTTTTGAATAGAGCGTACCATATTCTGTAGGATGTGATATATAAACCATTCCCGGAAAGGCCATATGTTCTTTTTTGAAATCACTATTAAATGTTTCCAAATATTGTTTCACTGATTCTGCTGTAATTTTTCCTTCGTTTGATTCTAACTCTATTACTTTGTGACCGCTGAATTCAATGGCTCCTCCTTCATGAACGGCAACATGTCCTGTATTGGCTGAAATCACAGCTTCGTACGGTTCTAATACTGTACTTATAACGACTTGATTGGTTTGTGTGCCACCAACTAAAAATCTTACAGTCGCATGTGGACAGTCAATAATTTCTCTAATTTTATCAGCTGCTTGTTGAGAAAATTGGTCGGCACCATAACCGGCTTCTTGCACCATATTTGTTTCTATAAGTCGTTGTAACACTTTTTCATGTGCACCCTCTAAATAATCGTTTTCAAATGAAATCATGAAATTCCCCCTTAAATTAACAGAACTTTCTGAAAATATAATATGACAATTATAGCGCATTTTTCGTTGGAAATAAATTAAATTTCGCAATTAAATAATTGTAAGCGCTTTAAAGTTGATGTTAAAAGATACAGTAGTTTGATATTTAAAACTAAAAAAGCTATTATTTAAATTAGTAAATAAATATGAATAATGAATATAAATGACGCTGAAAGAGGGAAAGATGAATTATGTTCTTAGGGGTAACGGGAAATTTAGGTATTATATTTACATTTTTGTTAATCATTGGCTTTATATTGAACTTGATTTTAGCATTTATTATTATCTTTTTAGAACTTAATAGACGAAGTGCTACGTCAACATGGGCATGGCTTTTTGTGCTGTTAGTATTGCCACTCATTGGCTTTGTTTTATATTTATTTTTTGGTCGAACTGTGTCAAAGCGTAAAATGGAAAAACATAATGGTAAGGAGCTTAATGCATTTAAGCAATTGATAGATGATCAGATAAAAAGTTTTGACAAACATAATTATGGTACTAGCAATGAACTAGTAACAACACATCATGATTTAGTTCGCATGTTGCTTATGAACCAAGATGGCTTTTTAACTGAAAATAATCAAGTGGATGTATTTACGGATGGGCATGAGTTGTTTGATCAAGTTATAGAAGATATATACAATGCTAAACACTACATTCATTTAGAATATTATACGTTTGAGTTAGATGGTTTAGGTAAACGTATTCTTGATGCTTTAGAAACGAAGTTAAAAGAAGGTTTAGAAGTAAAACTCCTTTATGATGATGTTGGTTCTAAAAAAGTTGGCTTATCTAAATTTAAGCAATTTAAAGCACTTGGAGGCGAAGTTGAAGCATTCTTTGCATCGAAGTTTCCATTAATTAATTTTAGAATGAATAATCGTAATCATCGTAAAATTATAGTCATAGATGGTCAAAAAGGCTATATTGGTGGTTTTAATATAGGAGATGATTATTTAGGATTGGGAAAATTAGGTTATTGGAGAGATACACATTTTAGAATTCAAGGTGATGCAGTTGATGCCTTGCAAGTAAGATTTATTTTAGATTGGAACTCTCAAGCACATCGTACTCAATTTGAATATGATAGTAAGTATTTTCCTAAAAAAGATTATGGAGATGGTCATACACCACTTCAAATTGTGGCAAGTAGTCCGGCAGAAGATTGGCATCAAATTGAATTTGGTTATACTAAAATGATTATGAGTGCTAAAAAATCGATTTACTTACAGACGCCTTATTTTATACCGGATAATGCTTATATTAATGCATTAAAAATGGCAGCGAGTACAGGGATAGAAGTGCATCTTATGATACCATGCAAACCGGATCATCCTTTTGTTTATTGGGCGACTTTTTCTAATGCGGCCGCTCTATTAGATAGTGGGGTGCATATTCATACCTATCAAAATGGCTTTATTCATTCAAAATTATGTATGATTGATGATGAAGTAGTGTCTGTAGGTACAGCTAATATGGATTACAGAAGTTTTGAACTTAATTTTGAAGTCAATGCCTTTGTATATGATAAAACGATTGCACAGCAATTAAAAAAAGCTTATCAAGAAGATATCAAAAAATCTAAATTGTTAACTAAAGAAAAATATAACCAACGTTCATTAAAAATAAAAATAAAAGAAGACATTGCAAAGCTCGTATCACCAATTTTATAACAAGTAGTTAAAGTATTGGAGTATTACCACCTATTGAAATATTTTCAGTAGGTGTTTTTTATGACAAATGTCATTCTAACATGATGACATTTGCATCTAATATCAAACGTCATTCCTTGTTATTGTTGTAATAGTCAAACAAGAGGTGATTTAGATGATTGAAGTAAAAGGTATAAAAAAACAATTTGGGAAAAAATTAGTGTTAAACGACATTAATTTGAAAATTCAAAATGGTAAATGTACGGCTTTTATCGGTAAAAATGGAGCGGGTAAATCAACATTGATTGATATTATTATTGGTAATTTAACTCCTAATGAAGGTCAAATTATAGATAAGTCAGAATTATTAGACCCATCAAAAATGGCTATTTTATTTCAAAAGACGCAATTTCCCAAAATGATAAAAGTGAAAGAGTTATTTTACTTACATCACGCATTATATCCACAAGCAATGTCACTTAAGGCATTTAAAGCATTAACATTATTTGACGATGCTCAGTTAAATCAAATGGCTAATAAACTATCGGGTGGACAGCAACGGTTGCTAGATTTTGCCCTTGCATTGGTAGGGCATCCGCAATTACTCATTCTTGATGAACCAACAGCAGCAATGGATATAGAGACTAGAGAATATTTTTGGCAGGTGATTCAACATCTCAAAGATCAAGGAACAACTATTTTATATACGTCACACTACATTGAAGAAGTAGAGCGGATGGCTGATCATATTGTCTTATTAAAAAATGGTGTTATTCAAATGAACGACACGTTATCACAAATTCGCCAACAAGATGCGATGACATTTATTTATATACCTAAAAAATATCAAAAACAGCTTCATATTAATGAAAAGATACAAGAAACAAAGCAACAGCACATCATTAAAATATGTACCAAAGATGTTTCGCGAACGCTACAAGATTTGCAACAACAGCAAGTAAATTTAAATGAGATTGAGATACATAAAGCATCATTACTTGAAATCATGTTTAAAGATAATCATTCAAAAGAGGTGGAAACATTATGACGATGACTTTATTAACAACGGAATTAAAAGTTCTTTTTAGAAAAAAAGTGTATCTAATTTTTTCGATTTTATTACCTTTATTCTTTTATCTTATTTTTACGTCAATTTTAGATTTACCTAAAGCTCAACAACAAGTGTTTAATAAAGAATATATGTATAGTATGGTAGTGTTTAGTTTATTGAACTTTTGTATGATGTCGTTTCCTTTAGATATGATAGAAGAACGTGCCAATGGATGGTATAAACGGTTAATGGTTACACCTATGTCAATATCACGTTATTACGGTGTAAAAGTTGTGCGAACGATGATACAATTTTTATTATCGATTGTTATCATTTTTGTCGTTGCACATTTCTCTAAAGACGTTACGATGAGTATTGCTGAGTGGATGTTATCAGGTATATTACTTTGGATTGGCGCAAGTTTATTTTTAACCTTTGGTCTTGTTATTGCCCAATTTGATGATACGCAAAAAGCAAGTAGTATAGCTAATATGATATGTATATTGCTTGCAATAGCAGGAGGACTTTGGTTCCCAACAACAACTTTCCCCGATTGGATGCAGCAAGTATCAAAGTGGATGCCAACCTACCATTTAAAAGCGATTGCATATGACTTAAGTAAAGGTAGCGGAATCAATGTACAATCATTTAGTATTATATTTATATATAGTATATTTGCCTTAATCATTGCATTGTGGATAAATCATAGAAAAGATGTGTCTTAAATGAAAGAACGTTCAGTAACTATATTTTTAGCAGAAAAAATAACGCCACTCATTTATTTGATATTTCCAATATTGGCTACGTTTTCAGATGATATAACACGATCTAAAGTTGAATATGTAAGCATTGTTATTGTATTTACTATCACATATATGATGATTATTTTTGGTTACACTAAGTGGCGAAATAATTGGCTTTTTATATTGTTTATTATACATTATGCGATTTTAATATATTTCGTATTTTGTAATACACCTATGAACACGTTATTTTTCTTTTTTAGTGCGTTTGCTTTGCCATTTATGTTAAAAGTAGGCATAAAATCTAAATTTTTTGTCTTATTTTGCATGGCGCTAGCAGCAGCTCTAATGATGCAATACTATATAGATCAAAGTCATATGTTTGTTTTATTAGTGTATTATTTAGTCATTTTAATGATGTGTCTAGGCAATATCCGAGCTGTTCATGAAAGACATTTAAAAGATCAATTAAATGCTAAAAATGAATATATTAATATGTTGATTACTGAACAAGAAAGAAATCGTATAGGTCAAGATTTGCATGATACACTAGGTCATGTGTTTGCAGGGATGACATTGAAAGCAGAACTAGCTACAAAATTAATTGACCAGCAACCAGAACAGGCAAAAGAAGAAATTGAAGCACTGGCAGATTTATCACGTCAAACATTGACTAAAGTTAGAGCAATTATCGAAGATTTAAAAACACAAACGTTTGATGAAGAGGTTCATGCTGTCGAACATGTATTAAAAGATGCGAATATTTCTTTTGATTTTTATAATGCTAATATTGCCAAGACGATGAGCCCTGTACGTCAATCTACATTAGCAATGATATTAAGAGAAGCAATAAATAATATTATTAAGCATGCGCATGCGACCAAAGTAGAAGGAAACTTAATAAACAAACAAGAGAAAATTATATTATGTGTATCGGATAATGGTCAAGGTATGCGACAACCAGAAACTGTTCGTTTAAATAGTATAGAACAACGTGTTGCATATTTAAAAGGAACATTAGTTATTCATTCTAGTAAACAACAAGGAACGACCATTGAAGTTCATATTCCAAGAGGTGAGCAACTATGATTTCAGTTATTGTAGCGGAAGACCAAACAATGTTAAGGCAAGCGATGGTTCAATTACTTAATATGAGCGATGATATTAAAGTGGTAGAACAATTTGGCGATGGCGCTTCTGCATTAAGATATATCCAAAAGCACAGTCCTCAAGTAGCTATATTGGATATTGAGATGCCTGAGATGACGGGGCTGGAAGTCCTTGCTAAAGTGAGAGAAGGAAACGATTCAACTAAGATTATTATCGTAACGACATTTAAAAGACCAGGTTATTTTGAAAAAGCGGTTGCGAATGATGTAGACGCATATGTGCTTAAAGAACGTTCTGTTGATGATTTGATTGGCACGATAAAAAAAGTAATAACAGGGGAAAAGGAATACAGTGCTTCACTCATGACATCAATGATTTCTAATATGAATCCACTCACACACAAAGAACAAATTGTCTTAAGAGAAATTGGGCTGGGCCTCAGCAGTAAAGAAATCGCAAATAAATTGTATTTGTCGGACGGAACAGTGAGAAATTATACATCAGCTATTATTGATAAGATGGAGGCGGACAATCGCTTTGAAGCTTGGAAAAAAGCGTTTGAAAAAGGTTGGGTTTAATTATTTTGTAACTACTTTTTGGTTGCTAGACATTTTATCAACATGTTCAGCCAAAAGTCTCAAAACGTGTGCTACTTTGTCAGGTGGTGTATCACTAGCTAACGTATGTTTAAATGTGTAGCCTTCTTGTGTTTTTACGCAGTATACAAGAGCATCAGTTTCAATAATAATATCCATAATTTCCATTTTAAACACCTCATATCCCATTTGAATTTAATCACAGTCTAAAAACTTAACTTTTAAAATATTTTTCGTAAGAAAGTTCGTCTTTTAGTATCTTTACTTATATATACCACATTTTGAATAAAAATAACATTATCAAACTTTAATCTACAATTTTAAATCAAAAAAATGCCTTCAAAAGCTTGAAATTAGCTTTTGAAGGCATTATAGAAGAAAAACTATTTGTTGCGTGATGATTATTTATTATTACGCTTATTTATGATGTTTTGGATAAGATAAACTAGAAAACCTACGAATACCCCTAGTAGTATAGCGACTACAATTGATACGATGATAGGTAATTTAAAAATGATTTGGAGAATAACTCCTACAATTATAGCAATGACAGCTCCAATGATGGTAACGAGGCTCTCATTTTGTTCGCTCATAATATTCACTCCCAACTTTCAATAATATTATATCATGCTTTAAATAGAAGTGAATGGAATAACAGTGTAATTTCATATTGACCTAGATGAAGTTAATTAGATATGATAATTGAGTAAATTTAAAATGAGGAGCAACTAATGAAATCCAAAAAGTCAAAATCAATTGTTATTTTTGTGGTCATAGTACTTATTGTCTTAGGTTTTCAATATATTAATCATACAGGACCTTTTCAATCTCTGTTATCACAATCTAAACAGCAATCATCTACTGATTTAAAAGGAAAGGAAAAAGTTCATATTATACGTGTAGTTGATGGTGATACCTTTGTAGCTCGTAATAGCAAAGGCCAGCAGCTTAAAATTCGTTTAATCGGCGTTGATACGCCTGAAACAGTGAAACCTAATACACCTGTACAGCCATACGGTAAAGAAGCATCGCATTTTAGTAAAAAGAACTTAACCAATAAAGATGTTTATCTGGAATATGATAAAGAAAAAAATGATCGCTATGGACGTGTTTTAGCATATGTTTGGCTGGATAAAGATACATTATTTAATGAGCTATTAGTAAAAGAAGGGTTAGCTAAAGAAAAATACTTTGCACCTAATGGAAAATATAGAGACGTCTTTATCAAAGCACAAAACGAGGCGCAAAAGAAAAAAATCAATCTTTGGAGTTAGAAAAAGCCAGGAATGCCCATCTGCTTATGTGATTGTGGTTACATCACTTTATGAGAGGTGCATTTCCGGCTTTTTAATTATTAATCAAAACTTTTTGCAATGGTTTCGACTTGTTCTTTAGTCAGTGGATGTTTTGACAACTCTATAGCATGTCCAATGACGGAGTTTAATGAAGATTTTGTAGAAACAGTATCTACATATTTTCCTCTTTCATCTGATCCTTCAATTATATTGACACTACCATCATTAAAGTACACAACACCAATACTTTGAATTTTGTGATTGAAGTGGTTTTCAATGCCGTCTTTTAATGTTTTAGAGTTCAGTGCTGCCTGTTGATAAGGATCTACGTCATAAAAATCAAAAATAACACGATTACTTTGTATTTTTTCAATAAACGTATATATTTCTTGACGTGTTGAATTAAATTGGCTGTGATACTGCTTGGCAATGTAATGTCCAATGACTTGATCAATTGAACTAAAGCTAGATAAATTTAATTCATCCTTTACAGATGCGTCAAAATGGTAAAATGTTTTTTGCTTCCAATTTTTGACATCGATATTGATTAGACCTACATCTGAGACAACGATAAAGTCAAATGTTCTTAAATACTCGAAGAATGGATGTTTTGTAGCTAATTTACTTGTCTGAATAATTTCGTAGTATTTTAGCTGGCCATTCTTTTTGAAACTTTCAAGTATTTCTTTGACTTCACGTTTTGCATTTTTCTTAGCATGTGTGCTGACATCGTTATTAGAACTTAACATTTGATTTTTGAGTTCAGTATTTTCATTACTGAGAATCGCGTTCTTAGAAGTGAGTTGATTTTTAGCGTATACTTCTGTATCAATTCTACTTTGCATGTAGCGATGATGTAGTATAGAAGCTAAAATGAGTATCACTAATAAAATAATAAGCACTATTGACAAGGTCATTATTTATCACCTTACTCTGTTTATTTTGTATTGTTATATCATTAAAATACTCCTGATTATTAAAGATATTTTAATCATACAAATACACTGTAAATTATATACAGTTTAATTTATTAATTCAATCAATGCGTAGACAAAATGTGTAGCTTATTAAATATCTAAAGTTCAAATTAAAGCCAAAGTAACTATATATATAATTATAGGTAAATATGAAGTAACATGCAGTTTACCAAAAGTTCACAATTCAAAAATTGAAAATGTAGTACGAGCAAGTTATAATTGAGTAATGAAAGCGTTTCCTAAGGAGGGGTCGAATGGCTAAATTACAGGATTACAAAGCTAAGGACTTAGTAAATATTTTACTTGATAACTGTCCACAAGCTTTTAAATTTCATGGAGAAGTAGCCATGCAATTATTTTTGAATAATCAATTTGATCTTCCTTCTATAGTTGATTTATGTGTAGAGCGTAAGTATTTAACAGAAGTGATTACAGCTTTGCCTAATGATATTAAATTAACATACTATAATAAAAACAATCATGTTTTAGATACGAGTCAACTTGTTATTACAGAGGTCGTTCATATTACTGTAATGAACAACACTAGTTTATTATTAAATATATTTATATATGATGTAGCGAATGGTGAATGGATTTTTAGATTAGATAATCATGTGAGATTGCCTCAAAATAATATTTATTTCCATTCTTTGACATGGAATGTGGATTATATTAAACCAGAAATTGTACTAATGTATGATTTTTTAGATAATCAAAATTATCACCAATCTTCTAGTTATAAAAAAGTATTAGATGCATTAAGCTATTATCAATTTGTTATTTTACAGACTGTAGTAGGCGAAGATAAAATTAAAAAATGTCTTAATGAGTAATCAAACAAAATAACATATCGGGAAATATCATTTGTAGGAATAAGTATTGAAGTTTCCATTGGTAGTGTAAGTTGAGTCATGTTATCATCTTCATACATAAGGCACCTCGTTAATTTAGTTTAGTGAAGTTTATTAAATGATACGAAAGTGCCTTATTTTTTTAAAGTATGTTGATGTAAAATTACATATAAATGCGACGTATTTTGGCGAGACTCTTGAGGGAACAGGACAAGCTGAAGCTGTCCCCAAAGAAAGCGAGCCAACAATACGACGTATTCAATAAAAAAGAAGCAGTCAGATGAGTTG
>NZ_KV840177.1:200133-240181 GCF_001839145.1 Staphylococcus sp. HMSC62D11
TGAGTTGAATTCAATTCATCTGACTGCTATTTTTTGAGATTTATGTCCCAGCCTGTTTTGTCTTTGTTTAAACGTTATCGATGCATTTTCCGTGATAACAAAATTCATACGTTGCATGTACGGCTTTTTCAGCATCTTTAACTGAAATACCAAACATCATCGATATTTCAGAAGCACCTTGATTAATCATTTTTAAATTGATGTTAGCTTGTGCTAATGCATGCGTGATTTTATTTGCTGTTCCTACGGTCTGATTCATTCCTTCTCCTACAATCATTAAAATAGCTAAATCATGATCTACACTTAATTCATCAACTTCACACTTCTTACGTATTGCGTTTAGAACGTCTTCTTCTTTACCTTTAAGTTGATGTGAACGCATAATTATGCTGATACTATCGATGCCAGATGGCATATGATCAAATGAAATATTAAAGTCTTCTAATATTTGTAATATTTTTACAGTAAATCCAATTTGACGATTCATTAAATATTTTTTGATATTAATAACTGTAAAATCTTTATCACAGCTTATCCCACTAATGACATTATTTGCACTGATATCTCGGTCATGTTTGATAAAAGTGCCTTTATCTTGTGGACGGTTTGTATTTTTAATCACGACAGGTATGCGATGTTTGTAAAGTGGCTGAAGTGCTTCGTCGTGGAAGACACCAAACCCTGCATAAGACAGTTCACGCATTTCTCGATATGTGATTTCTTTAATAAGCTCTGGATGTTTAATAACATTAGGATTGGCTTTAAAAATTCCAGAAACATCAGTGAAGTTTTCATAAAGTGATGCATTAACTCCACGTGCGATGATAGCACCTGTTATATCCGAGCCTCCTCGTGGGAATGTGACAATATAGCCATGTTTAGAAACACCAAAGAAACCAGGAATAATGATTTTTCCTTTAATGTTACGTAATTGTGCAATTCGCTCATAAGCTTGCTCCAATATTTGGGCTTGTTGCGGTAAATCAGTGACTAGAATTCCTGCATCCTCAGGAGATAAATACGTGGTAGGTACCCCTTGCGTATTATTATAATCTGCAATGAGCTGTGCATTAAAATTTTCTCCACATGACAATAATGCATCATAGAGACGCGGTGGACGATTTTTTAATGAATGAATTAATTTTTCTAATGTCGTATCTATTGATTTGAGTATCTCGGTCGACATTTGAAGTTCATTCACAATGTCAGCGTATCGTTGCACAATTTGACGCTTCTTATCTTGATAATCTAAACCACTTGTTACTTTTTCATATAGTCGAATTAATAAATCTGTCGTTTTAATATCATTTTTATAACGTTTACCAGGAGCGGAAACAATGATAATTTTTCTTTCGTCATCAGCATTAACAATGTTTAATACTTTTTTTATTTGAGATGCATTAGCGACGGAACTACCTCCAAATTTAGCTACTTTAACCAATGGAACCAACCTTTCTAAAAAATCAGAAAATTCTATTTAATTTTCTGATAGCACGTGATAATATATAGCTATATATTTGGAGTGAAGTTTTAAACATTGAAATAATAAGAATTGATTTATATAATATACTATTATATAGTATTTTTCAACAGTACAAATGTATTTTAGAAAAAGACAAAAGGGGGATAAGTGATGAAAGAATTAAATATTGCGTTATTAGGGCTTGGTACAGTTGGCTCAGGTGTAGTTAAAATAATCGAAGAAAATAGGCAGCAAATTAAAGACACAATTAATAAAGATATTATTATTAAACATATTTTAGTCCGCAATAAGGCAAAGAAGCGTCCTATAAACTTTCAACAATATCATTTGACTGAAGATGTACATGAGATATTAAATGATGACTCAATTGATATTGTTATTGAAGTAATGGGTGGCATTGAACCAACAGTTGATTATATAAGTAGAACACTTAAAAGTGGTAAACATGTGATTACTGCAAATAAAGATTTGCTTGCAGTTCATTTGCGTTTACTTGAAGATTTAGCAGAAGCTAACGGTGTAGCGCTTAAATTTGAAGCAAGCGTTGCAGGTGGTATTCCAATTGTAAATGCAATAAATAATGGATTAAATGCCAATAATATTTCAAAATTCATGGGCATATTTAATGGTACCTCAAATTTTATTTTAACTAAGATGTTTCAAGAGCATACATCTTTTGAAGAAGCATTAAATGAAGCGCAGCGTTTAGGCTTTGCTGAAGCAGATCCTACAGATGATGTAGAAGGTATTGATGCAGCTAGAAAGGTAGTTATAACTTCATACTTATCATTTAATCAAGTGATTAAATTAAATGATGTTTACATAAAAGGTATTAGTGAGACAACACTTGATGATATTCTTGTGGCTGACAAGTTAGGCTATAAGATTAAATTGATAGGTAAAGGCATTTATGAACATGGAAAAGTACATGCGTCTGTTGAACCAACATTGATACATAAAAGTCATCAATTAGCCTCTGTAGACAATGAATACAATGCTATTTATGTTATAGGTGATGCTGTAGGAGACACGATGTTCTATGGCAAAGGTGCAGGTAG
Organism: Staphylococcus sp. HMSC62D11; assembly: GCF_001839145.1. Taxonomy (NCBI): domain Bacteria; kingdom Bacillati; phylum Bacillota; class Bacilli; order Caryophanales; family Staphylococcaceae; genus Staphylococcus; species Staphylococcus sp. HMSC62D11. The sequence continues at coordinate 202,675 of NZ_KV840177.1, forward strand.
TTTAGCGACAGGTAGTGCCGTAGTAAGTGATTTATTAAATGTGTCGTTATTCTTTGAATCTAATTTACACACGCTACCTCCTCATTTTGAACTTAAAACAGATCAGACTAAAGAGTTAATGGATCATGAGCATTTAGTTACACTACAAGAAAAATATAGTTACTTTGTTGTGGTTAATAGTAGTGAAACATTAGACAAAATAAAAGAAATAATCAAGTCTAATCTGCCTTTTCATAAATCTTTTGACATTATAAAAAGAAATGATACTACATATGCTGGAGTTATTACAGGTGTTGATGTATCACCAGAACAATCATTAAAGCAAGCAGGTATTGATATAATCAAAGTTTATCCTGTAGAAGGAGTTTAAATATTATGAAAAGATGGCAAGGATTAGTAGAAGAATATCGGTCTTATTTACCGGTTAATGAAGAGACGCCTCAACTTACACTAAATGAAGGAAATACACCATTAATTCATTGTGACTATCTGTCACAAAAATTAAATATAAATCTATACGTAAAGTATGAGGGAGCAAATCCTACTGGCTCGTTTAAAGACCGTGGTATGGTTATGGCTGTGACAAAAGCAAAAGAACAAGGGAAAAAGATTGTGATATGTGCTTCGACAGGAAATACATCTGCTTCTGCAGCTGCATATGCTGCTAGAGCAGGCTTAAAAGCAATTGTAGTTATTCCAGAAGGTAAAATAGCACTCGGAAAATTATCACAAGCTGTCATGTATGGTGCTGAAATAGTGTCAATTGAAGGTAACTTTGATGAAGCGTTAGAAATTGTTAAAGAAATTGCGAAAGATGGTGAGATTGAATTAGTTAATTCAGTTAATCCGTTCCGCATTGAAGGACAAAAGACGGCATCATTTGAAGTTATTGAGCAATTAACAAAAGCTCCGGATATTTTAGCTATACCGGTTGGTAATGCTGGTAATATTACAGCATATTGGCAAGGATTTAAGGAATATCATGATAAGCATGGTGTAACATTACCACGTTTATTTGGTTTTCAAGCAGAAGGTGCTTCTCCTATTGTTCAAAATAAAGTCATTAAAAATCCAGAAACAATAGCGACTGCGATTCGTATAGGAAATCCTGCGAGTTGGACTAAAGCAACCGCTGCATTAAATGAATCTCACGGATTAATTGATAGTGTAACTGATGAAGAAATTTTAGAAGCTTATCAAATTATGACTTCAAAAGAAGGCATATTTAGTGAGCCAGCAAGTAATGCATCAATTGCAGGATTAATTAAATTACACCGTGCTGGACAGTTGCCAAAGAATCAGACAGTTGTAGCTGTATTAACGGGTAACGGACTTAAAGATCCTGATACGGCTATATCACTTCTAGATAATCCGATTCAACCTTTACCTAATGATAAACGAAGTATTATTGAATATATCAAAGGGGTTCTTAAATAATGGAGGACTATTTACATTTAAAAGTGCCTGCATCTACTGCTAATCTCGGTGTGGGTTTTGATTCAATTGGCATGGCGATTGACAAATATTTACATTTATATGTATATAAAATTGCAGGTGAAAATTGGCAGTTTCATTATTTAAATAAAGAGTTAGATAGCTTACCTAAAAATAAAAATAATTATATTTATCAAGTTGCGCAAGAGGTCGCAGAACGTTATCAGGTTAAGTTGCCGGCATTAAGAATTGATATGAGAAGTGATATTCCTTTAGCACGAGGTTTAGGTTCATCTGCTTCTGCTTTAGTAGGTGCATTGTACATTGCTAATCATTTCGGGAATATACAGTTGTCGAAATATGAACTTTTACAACTAGCAACCGAAATGGAAGGTCATCCAGATAATGTTGCGCCAACTATTTATGGAGGATTACTTGCAGGGTATCATAATCCAGAGACTTTAGAAACAGATGTGGCACATATTAACATACCTAAAGTTGACATTATTTTGACTATTCCACCATATGAGTTAAGAACTGAAGATGCAAGACGTGCACTTCCACAGTCTTTTGGTCATAATAATGCCGTTCAAAGTAGCGCTATTAGCAATACAATGATTTGTGCATTAATACAACATAATTATGAGCTTGCTGGAAAAATGATGATGCAAGATGGCTTTCATGAACCGTTTCGTCAGCAACTGATTCCAGAATTTGCAAAAGTTAAAGAAATTGCGCAAGCATATCATGCATATGCTACGGTTATTAGTGGTGCAGGGCCCACGATTTTAACACTTAGCAGAAGGGAATACAGCGGTGAAATTGTGAGACAATTGCGCCGAGCATGTCCACATTGTATTTCTGAGCTCTCCTATATCAATGAAACAGGAGTATTTGAAGAAATTGTGTTTCAACATTAATTTTATTGTAAAATAAAATTGAGATAGAGAAAGGAGAGACAACTTTTATGACTACATATCAAGTGGTTGTGATGGACATGGATGATACTTTATTAACACGAGACAATAAGGTTGATCCAATTACGAAACAATATTTAATTGATATTCAAAATCAAGGAATTAAAGTAATATTAGCTTCTGGGAGACCAACGGAAGGGATGTTACCGACAGCGTATGAATTGAAGTTAGACATGCATAAAAGCTATATCATGAGTTATAATGGCGGACAAACGATAAGCGTTGCTGATGAATCTATCGTTGCTGAGCAGTCAGTTCGCAAAGAGGATTTTGATGCTATAGTGGATTATTGTCGTCAAAATAACTTTTTTGCTATGACTTATCAAGATGGATACATTATTTATGATGACGACCATGAATATATGAATATTGAATCAGAAATAACTGGATTACCTATGAAACGTGTTAATGATTTAAAGCAATATATACAGCAAAATGTTCCGAAAGTGCTTGCAGTTGATTATGAGGAACATATTACAAAAGCACGACAACATTTAGCAGGGTCGTTTAATGATAATGTTGACGTAACTACAAGCAAACCATATTTTTTAGAATTTATGGCTAAAAATGTGTCGAAAGGTCATGCTATTTCGTCATTTTGTGATAAATCAAATATTGACCTAGCTCAAGTTATCTGTTTTGGCGATAGTCCGAATGACATGTCAATGTTTAAAGTAGTAGGTTATGCCGTAGCAATGGGAAATGCTACTGATGATTTAAAAGCAATCTCAGATGAAGTTACATTAGATAACAATGCTAATGGTATTCCTCATGCGTTAAAACAACTACTAAACATATAAAGCAATAAGATTATCATGTTTATTAATAATAAATGGTCTGGGACATCATTATGTATTAGGCTATGAGTTAAATATTGACAGTAGTTAACTGGATTGAAAATACGCTTATACCAAGCTTTTTTCAATTCTAGTCAAGCTTGATGGAGCGGAACAAAATTCATTATGAATTTTGTTCCGCTCCATTTGTGATTTATTAAAATTATTTGGCAGTATGCGTCCATTCATTCTTCCCTCTGTAACGTTTGATGTGTGCATAGACCTGATCTGCAGCGTAATCAAGGTTTGTATAAACTGTTATGGTAAATGCAGACTGATTCTCTTCAAAGGGTTCTTCTAAAAATACTTCTTTTAAATGATTGAATAAATTATTCATCTGATTATGATCTAAACTAGGGTATTCTCTTAAAGTACGTTTGATTAAGCGTCCTTTGCTATCCTCTAGGGATTGCACTACGATAACAAATCTTTCATCTTTCTTCAATACATCATCGAATAAATTAGTTTGTCCTATCATATAATCCACCTCGAAACCTTAGTCTTTAACTACATTATACATAATAAAGCCTTTTCAGAAAATAATACATTTAAAAAAGCGCAACACTTTTAATGTATAAGCATACAAAATTAGTGTTGCACTTCGACGATATTTATTAAAGATATAGTAAATTAATGTGTATTATTATAATGATATATTAGTTAATTTCATGTTGTGATAAATCCATATCTTCCAATTTGACATATTTTGTTTTTCTAATCAGTTTATGAATAAAGAAAATGATTGCGAGTACGATAAGTGGTAAGAAATTGATAAATACACCACTGAATTGGCCAGCCATCAATTTGCCGAATGAACTACCGAATAACAGGAAGATCAACATCAAGAATACAATAATTGGTCCAAGCGGATATAAAGGAGAACGATAAGGCAATAATGTTGAAATATCTTTTCCTTGTTTTTTAATTGCACGACGCAATCTTACTTGTCCCCATGTACTTGCACCCCAAACTAAAATAACCATTGAGCCAATGATATTAAGTAAACTAAATACTGCATTGGCATTAAAATTAGCATAAATAATAACTAAAACAATGAAAATATATGTCGTTATTAATGCACGCAAAGGTAATTTGGTAGTTGGATTTAACTTTCCTAAAAATTTGGGTGCTTGGCGATTATCACTAAGTGAATACAACATGCGACTTGTAGTATATAAACCAGAATTCGCTGCTGATAACAATGAAGTTAAGATAACAGCATTGATGACTGATGCAGCAAAAGCAATTCCAATACGATCAAAGACAATCGTAAACGGACTTTGTGCGACTGATTCATGTTCATTTAATAGCAATGAATCTGTATAAGGAATAATTGCTGAAATAACAAAAATTGACAATACATAAAATAATAATATTCTCCAAAAGACTTGCTTAACAGCTTTAGGCATCGTTTTACTTGGATTATCAGATTCACCAGCGGTAACAGCAACGACTTCAGTACCTCCAACAGAGAATCCAGCTACAAGTAGTACGCTAAGAATGCCTGTGATGCCACCTACAAATGGTGCATTACCTTTTGTAAAGTTATCAAAACCATATGCATGTCCACCAAGTATGCCAAATATCATGAGAAAACCAATAATTATAAATACAATAATTGTAATTACTTTAATTAATGAAAGCCAAAACTCAGTTTCTCCAAAAGCCTTAACCGTAAATATATTAAGTAATAAAAGTAATGTGATGAATATTAAACTCCAAGTCAATGGACTGAAGAAATGGAATACATTCCAGTAATGTATAACACTAGCTGCAACCATAACATCGACACTCGAAACTAAAGCCCACATAATGTAATATAACCATCCCATGGTAAAGCCGAGTGATGGGTCAATAAATCTCGTAGCATATGAACTAAATGAGCCAGATACTGGATAAAAAGTTGCGAGTTCTCCAATTGAAGCCATTAGAAAATAAAGCATAACTCCAATTAATAAGTAGGCTAAAATTGCACCACCAGGACCTGCTTGAGCAACGACACTTCCGGTTGCTACAAAGAGACCAGTTCCAATTGCGCCACCGATGGCTATCATAGATATGTGTCTGGAACTAAGACCACGTTTCATATTATTATCTTCCATATGAGCTCTCCCATCTATTTTATAAATATACACATCATTTTAATCCTTTTAAATCAAGTATTCAATAGATTTTGAGAATATTCCGCATAAATATTTTAAATTTTCTGATATTTAATAACGGAGATATACAAGTTTGATAATGATTAAATTGTGGGTATGTTAACTATAAGCTAAATTATAATTATTATAATGAAGCATTAGTCTTGAAAGGAGCATATCTATGTCAAAAGAGGATAAAAAATTAACTGATCTTTTTGGGCACCCCGTTTCAGATAGAGAAAACAGTATGACAGCTGGTCAAAGAGGTCCACTTATGATGCAAGATATTTACTACTTGGAACAAATGGCACACTTTGATCGTGAAGTAATTCCAGAACGCCGTATGCATGCGAAAGGATCAGGGGCGTTCGGAACGTTTACAGTTACGAATGATATTACGAAGTACACATCAGCTAAGATTTTTTCAGAAGTCGGTAAACAAACGGATATGTTTGCACGCTTTTCAACGGTAGCTGGTGAAAGAGGGGCAGCAGATGCTGAACGAGACATTCGTGGGTTTGCGCTTAAATTTTATACTGAAGATGGAAACTGGGATTTAGTGGGGAATAATACACCGGTCTTTTTCTTCAGAGATCCTAAACTCTTTGTTAGTTTGAATCGTGCTGTAAAAAGAGACCCTCGTACCAATATGCGTAGTGCACAAAACAACTGGGATTATTGGACAGGGTTACCTGAAGCATTACATCAAGTGACAATACTAATGTCTGATAGAGGCATTCCTAAAGATCTTCGGCATATGCACGGCTTTGGATCACACACCTATTCGATGTATAATAATGAAGGTAAACGTGTTTGGGTGAAATATCATTTTAGAAGCCAACAAGGTATAGAAAATTTAACCGATGAAGAAGCGGCAGATGTGATTGCACAAGACCGGGATTCATCACAAAGAGATTTATATAATGCTATTGAAAATGGAGATTATCCTAAATGGAAAATGTATATTCAAGTGATGACTGAAGAGCAAGCAAAAAATCATAAAGATAATCCATTTGATTTGACTAAAGTTTGGTATCATGGTGAATACCCATTAATTGAAGTCGGCGAATTCGAATTGAATCGTAATCCAAATAATTATTTCCAAGATGTTGAGCAAGCTGCTTTTGCGCCAACGAATATTGTACCTGGTTTAGATTTTTCACCTGATAAAGTATTACAAGGAAGATTATTTTCATATGGAGATGCACAACGTTACCGTTTAGGAGTTAACCATTGGCAAATTCCAGTGAATCAACCTAAAGCTGTCGGAGTAGAGAATCTATGCCCGTTTAGCCGCGATGGACAAATGCGTGTCTTAGATGATAACCAAGGTGGCGGACCACATTATTATCCAAATAATCAAGGCGTATACGCTTCTCAACATGAATATAAAAAGCCACCATTCCCAACAGATGGTGATGGTTATGAATATAATTATAGGGAAGACGATGATAACTACTTTGAACAGCCAGGAAAACTATTTAGATTACAATCGGATGAAGCAAAGGAAAGAATGTTTATAAATACAGCTAATGCGATGGATGGCGTAACAGAAGATGTTAAAAAGCGACATATTCGTCATTGCTATAAAGCTGATCCAGACTATGGAAAAGGCGTCGCCAAAGCACTAGAAATTGATATCAATACAATAGATTTAAATGATGAAAACGATGAGACGCATGAATAGCTAGAAGATATTGCATCATTGTAAAAGTTGTGTTAAAATTTTAAATCGTAAGTATTCCTAACAAGAAAGGGTGTTTAACGTGCGCGTAAATGTTACATTAGCATGTACAGAATGTGGCGATCGTAATTATATTACTACTAAAAATAAACGAAATAATCCTGAGCGTATCGAAATGAAAAAGTATTGCCCAAGATTAAAAAAACACACATTACATCGTGAAACGAAATAATCACTTACCTTTAAATACGACAATTTAAAGTTTGACATAAGAGCTGTGGAATGCAATCCATAGCTCTTATTTATATAGTAAAAACTTATTCTTGATTTAATTAGAAAATATGCTAAAATATAAAACGTAATAATTACGATTTAAGGAGCGTTTTTAATATATGGCTAAAAAATCTAAAATTGCGAAAGAACAAAAAAGAGAAGAATTAGTTAGTAAATATTATGAATTAAGAAAAGAACTAAAGAAAAAAGGTGATTATGAGGCTTTACGTAAATTACCTAGAGATTCATCGCCAACACGTTTAACGCGTAGATGTAAAGTAACAGGCCGTCCTAGAGGCGTGTTAAGAAAATTTGAAATGTCTCGAATCGCATTTAGAGAACACGCGCATAAAGGACAAATTCCTGGTGTTAAAAAATCAAGTTGGTAAATTTTCAAAAGTACAACTCAAGTCCATTTACATTGACAATAAAAAATTGTAAAGTATATGAGGGTAGAAAATATGAATGATTATCAAGTGTTTTGATTTAATCATTCGTGATTTACCCTCAGTTTTTTATTTTTATACTTAATTATAAGGGGCTTATAAATAAATGAAAATTTTTGATTATGAAGATATCCAATTAATTCCGAATAAATGTATTGTTGAAAGTAGATCTGAGTGCGATACTGCAATTCAATTTGGCCCACGTAAATTTAAATTGCCAGTTGTGCCTGCTAATATGCAAACAGTTATGAATGAAAAATTAGCACAATGGTTTGCTAAAAATGAGTATTTTTATATAATGCATCGTTTTGACGAAAAGTCTAGAATACCATTCATTAAAAATATGCATGATCAAGGATTATTTGCGTCTATATCAGTTGGTGTTAAAGCACGTGAATTTGACTTTATTGAGCAATTACAACAAGCTGATATCGTGCCTGAATATATAACGATAGACATTGCTCATGGACATTCTGATTTAGTTATCCGTATGATTAAACACATCAAGCAACATTTGCCACAAGCCTTTGTAATTGCTGGAAATGTTGGTACACCTGAGGGCGTAAGGGAATTAGAAAATGCCGGTGCAGATGCGACAAAGGTTGGTATTGGACCAGGAAGAGTGTGCATTACCAAAATAAAAACTGGATTTGGAACTGGAGGCTGGCAACTCGCTGCACTCAATTTGTGTAGTAAAGCAGCACGTAAGCCGTTAATTGCTGATGGAGGCATTCGCACGCATGGTGATATTGCAAAATCGATACGTTTCGGAGCTTCAATGGTTATGATAGGTTCATTATTTGCTGCACACGAAGAATCTCCAGGAGAAACAGTTGAGTTAGATGGTAAACTGTACAAAGAATATTTTGGAAGTGCTTCAGAATTTCAAAAGGGTGAACGTAAAAATGTTGAAGGTAAAAAAATGTTTGTCGAACATAAAGGCTCATTAGAGCATACACTTGTAGAAATGCAGCAAGATTTACAGAGCTCTATTTCATATGCTGGTGGCAAAGATTTAAAATCTTTAAGAACTGTCGATTATGTAATTGTTCGAAACTCAATATTCAATGGGGATCGAGATTAAATTTTTGGTAGGTGAAAACCATTAAAAAATTTTTAAGTATTAGTTTAATTTTACTATGTATTATTATTATCTTTCCAATTAGAGAAAGTTCTCTAGTCGTACACATGCAGCAAGACGTCAGAAGTTTTATTGATCAACAAGTATTCAATAAAGAAGATGAAAATGAAGAGACACTTAAAGTACCTCAAGAACAACCTTTTGCTGTTAATAATGTTCAGTTAAATATGAAAAAAGGTAATGTAGAAGAAAAATATGGTAAAGCCAAAAGAATAACCACAAATGAATATGGTACAAAATGGTATGCATACTATGATGGCGATTATCAAAGATTTGTAATGATTGCATATTTAGATAATAAAGTGCACGCTTTGTATACAAATCAAAACATAATAACTTCTAAGTCTAAGATTAAGTATGGGACACCCAAGCAAGTTGTTAGACAAAGGTTGGGTCAACCTATAACTGAAATGGATAAACAAAGGTTGCGTATTGCAATTAAAAATAGTGAATATGATGTCTTTCATTCAAATCATGTGTATACAACGATATTTTATGATAAACATGAACAAAATGGTGTAACAGCATTAATGCAAGTTAGTGATAAAATGGAAAAGCGTTTAACAAAACAATATGCAGCACCGTCTAAATCATTAGCTAAAAGTTATGAAATGCAAAATGTAGATTTAATTAATTCAGAAAGAAAGCAACATCAATTAGCTACTTTGTCATATTCAAGCAACATTTCAAACACGGCACGCAAACATAGTGAAGATATGGCGAAGCATCATTATTTTGATCATACGAATTTAGACCAAGAGTCACCATTCGATCGGTTAAAAGCAGATCGCATTGAATTTAATGCGGCCGGTGAAAATCTAGCTTATGGTCAAGTTAGCAGTATTTATGCCCATCAAGGATTAATGAATTCATTAGGACATCGAAAGAATATCTTAAATGAACATTTTAACACGGTTGGTGTGGGTGTAGATTTTAATGATGAAAGGCAGCCTTATTGGACAGAAAATTATACGGGTTAAGCGTTTAATAATGACTAGTAATGGGTAAAATTTCTGTGAAGGAAGTCGATGAATATGACATCAAAACAGAATAATAATCAAAAAGAGGATATTTTGGAAAAAGTAAAAGATATCCTGCATAAAAGTAATCAAAAAGAAGCTAGGCACTAGTTGCTTAGCTTCTTTAACTTTATATAAGAGAATTACTAACAATAAAATGTTTTATTGACACAACTAAAGTTCACGGTACAAGCCGATAACTTTACCTAAAACAGATACTGAATCAAGGTAAATTGGCTCCATGGAACTATTTTCCGGTTGTAAACGATAATGATGCTTTTCTTTATAGAATCGCTTAACAGTAGCCTCATCTTCGTCTGTCATAGCTACAATTATGTCCCCATTTTCTGCAATGGTTTGACTTCTAACTATTACTTTGTCTCCATCAAGAATGCCAGCTTCAATCATACTTTCACCAACTACATTTAAAATAAAAATGTCACTATTATGTGTAGAGGTTAAATGCTCAGGTAATGGAAAATACTCTTCAACATTTTCAACGGCAGTAATAGGAATACCAGCAGTTACTTTACCAATGACAGGTACGTGAATAGTCCCTTCCATATCGATAGCGGCATCATTATGCTCTGATACAATTTCAATAGCTCTTGGTTTTGTAGGGTCTCTGCGGATATAACCTTTTTCCTCTAGTCGAGATAAATGTCCATGCACCGTAGAACTTGAAGCTAATCCTACAGCTTCTCCTATCTCACGAACACTAGGCGGATAACCTTTTGTTTGAACAATATGCTTAATGTAATCATATATTTCACTTTGACGTTTTGTTAATTCTCTCATATATAGGCACTCCCTAATTTTATTTATTTTTATTATATCATTTAGTAACAAATAAAACAAACGTTTGTTCGTAAAAATGTTGACATAGAACATGAGTTCTGATAAATTATAAATACAAACAAATGTTCTAGGAGTGTTTAACATGATTTTAAAATATAAAAGTCAAATAGCTACTTATATCATAGTTTTTATAATATCTTTGCTTGTTTTCTCTTTATTTTTCACGACGGCATATCAAAATTCTAAAGTAGAACAAACGTACGAAATGGCAGATCATAATATCTCACAACATTACAAAATCAACTCTGAAAGCAAACAACAATCTATATCTAACAGCGAACAAAATCACACAAGTGTGTTCGCATATGCGAAATAATCACGAACAACATATTTCATATTTATTATATTTAGGTAAAGCAATGCGGTAATTTTTATCAACAGTGCGATTTAATTAGAAAAGTAATATACAATTTTGTGATGGGGTAAGTTGAATTATTGTAATGATGCTAATAAATATTAATGATATATCATGAAAGGTGAGCGTAACGATTTGGTTACATTCACCTTTTTGTTATATTCTTTATAAGTTAGGTACTATTTAAATGTGAAATATGTATATATAAAGGTGGGTAAATTCAATGACTAAAAATAATTTGAACATCGATAGAATTAATCAATTAGCAAGAAAGAAGAAAGAGCAAGGCTTGACAGAAGCAGAGGCAAAAGAACAAGCTAAGTTACGTAAAATATATTTAGAAGAATTTAGAAAGGGCTTTAAACAGCAAATTGAGCACACTAAAGTTATGGATCCTGAGGGTAATGATGTAACGCCTGAAAAGCTAAAACAAATTCAAAAACATAATAAAAATAAATAGTTTCTGCAAACTACAGAAAATTTAGTAATTTTAAACGAATATTTATGAATTTATCTATAATTAAGGTATAATAATAGCAACATTTATTTCTAGAAGGGAAGACATAAAAAATGTTTAACGAAAAAGATCAATTAGCAATAGATACCATTCGTGCATTAAGCATTGATGCAATTGAACAGGCTAACTCTGGGCATCCGGGTTTACCAATGGGAGCTGCACCAATGGCATATACTTTATGGACAAGACATTTGAATTTTAATCCACAGTCTAAAGATTACTTTAATAGAGATAGATTCATTTTGTCTGCTGGACATGGATCTGCATTACTTTATAGTTTATTACACGTCTCAGGAAGTCTTGAGCTTGAAGAGCTTAAACAGTTTAGACAATGGGACTCAAAAACACCAGGGCATCCAGAATATAGACATACTGATGGTGTAGAAGTAACAACAGGACCATTAGGACAAGGATTTGCAATGGGAGTAGGGATGGCATTAGCTGAAAGTCATCTTGCAGGTAAATTTAATAAAGATAATTTTGATATTGTTAATCACTATACTTATGTATTAGCTTCAGATGGCGATTTAATGGAAGGAATTTCTCATGAAGCGGCTTCATTTGCAGGCCATAATCAATTAGATAAACTCATTGTCTTATATGATTCAAATGATATTTCATTAGATGGAGAATTAGATAAAGCTTTTTCTGAAGATGTAAAAAAACGTTTTGAATCATATGGTTGGAATCATATTTTAGTTAAAGATGGTAACAATTTAAACCAAATAGACAAAGCGATTACTACTGCTAAGTCTCAGCAAGGTCCAACTTTAATTGAAATTAAAACAATTATTGGTTATGGTTCACCTAACAAAAAAGGCACAAACGGTGTCCATGGTGCACCTTTAGGCGCAGAAGAAAGAAAACTAACATTTGAAAACTATGGTTTAGATCCAGATAAAAAATTCTATGTTCCTGAAGAAGTATATGAAATTTTCCAAACAACAATGTTAAAACGTGCTAATGAAAATGAAGAATCTTGGAATGATAAATTAGAAGCATATTCTCAACAATATCCGCAATTAGCAGAAGAATTTAAATTAGCTGTCAGCGGTAAGTTGCCATCAAATTATAAAGAAAAATTACCAAGATTTGATTTGAATCATAATGGTGCTTCTCGTGCTGATTCTGGAGAAGTTATTCAAGCTTTAAGTCAATCTGTTCCATCTTTCTTTGGTGGTTCTGCTGACTTAGCTGGTTCAAATAAATCAAACGTTAAAGAAGCTAAAGATTATGACAAAGATACACCAGAAGGTAAAAATATATGGTTCGGTGTACGTGAATTTGCTATGGGCGCAGCAGTCAATGGTATGGCTGCACATGGAGGCTTACATCCATATGGAGCGACATTCTTTGTATTTAGTGATTATCTAAAACCAGCATTGCGTTTATCTGCAATAATGGGTCTTAATTCAACATTTATTTTCACGCATGATTCAATAGCTGTCGGAGAAGATGGTCCTACGCATGAACCAATTGAACAACTCGCTGGCTTAAGAGCGATTCCCAATATGAATGTTATTCGCCCAGCTGATGGTAATGAAACACGTGTAGCTTGGGAAGTTGCACTTGAATCTGAACAAACGCCAACATCATTAGTATTAACTCGTCAAAACCTCCCTGTCCTTGATGTAACAGAAGCACAAGTAGAAGAAGGCGTTCGTAAAGGTGCTTATACAGTATTTGAAACAGAAACAGCAGTTGAGTATTTATTATTAGCTTCAGGTTCTGAAGTAAGTTTAGCTGTTGAAGCTGCGAAAGATCTTGAAAAGCAAGGTAAAGGTGTAAGAGTTGTATCAATGCCAAACTGGTTTGCTTTTGAACAACAATCTGATGATTATAAAGAATCTGTCATTCCAAAACATATTACGAAACGTGTTGCGATTGAAATGGCATCATCACTTGGTTGGCACAAGTATGTGGGTACTGATGGCAAAGTCATTGGTATAGACGAATTTGGGGCAAGTGCGCCAGGTGGTCTAGTAGTTGAAAAATATGGTTTCACTAAAGAGAATGTATTAAATCAAATACAAACGCTTTAAATAAATTAAGTTTTATAAAGATTGAGGCATTTGAAGTTAACGATTTGACTAACTTTATTTTCTCTATGTCGACTATTTCGGCATAGAAGTTTAACAAATCTTAATTGCGTATGCCTCATTTTTCTGTTAAAAAAGGTATCATTTATATTATGTTTTTTGTTATGATCGTAATTGTGGATGATTTACGCTCAAACTCAAGCTTGAAATACTAATTATAATTTAGTAAAATTCAGTAGGATATAGAAAGCGGGTGAAACAATGGCAACATGGATAGCAATTATATTAATTGTATTAGCATTAATTGCTGGATTAGCAATTGGCTTTTTCCTAGCAAGAAAATATATGATGGATTTCTTGAAGAAAAATCCACCAATTAATGAAGAAATGCTACGAATGATGATGATGCAAATGGGACAAAAACCATCACAAAAGAAAATCAACCAAATGATGACAATGATGAACAAAAATATGGATCAAAATATGAAAAATCCAAAAAAATAAGTTGATAATCATAGGATTGTAGACAGTTACTTGTTTACAATCCTTAAATTATAGCAAGTTAAACTGAATAGTATATATTTAAATCGATATGCGTTTTAATTGCATAGTGATGTACTATCATGTGAAAATAAATAGAAATAAAGTTTCGACATAAATAAGAGGGTGTCAATGTTGGCGTATTTAATTTTTTCAATTGTGTTTGCATTTATCATGGGTATCGCAGTCATTATTATTAGAATGAAAGCACAAAAATTTCCAGTTAATGAAAAAAAGATTATTTTACCACCGTTTTTTATGGCTACAGGTGCCTTTATGTATGTGATTCCATATTTTAGATTAACAGGGGCTGAAATGCTTGAATCCTTGGTTTTAGGCGTATTATTTTCTTTAGTCTTAATTTGGACAACACATTTTGAAGTACAAGGTACGAAAGTTTATATGAAGCGTTCAAAAGCATTTCCAATTATTTTAATTTCACTATTAGTTATTAGAACTGTAATTAAAATATTTATTAGTAGTGAAATAGATCCGGGAGAGATAGGCGGCATGTTCTTCTTGTTAGCCTTCTGCATGATTGTTCCTTGGAGATTGGCTATGCTATATAAATTTAAAAAAATCGAGAAAGAACTTGTTAATTAATAAAATTTCTTTAAAAACTGAGACTCAAAATGACACTTAATGTCGTTTTGAGTCTTTACTTTTATTGCAATGACAAGCAGTGAAATCTACTTTGTGTGCCTAAGTTATAAAGTTTTAAATATATATCATTAAGACTTGATAGTTTTTCAAATGCATCTTATAATTAAAACGAACAAACGTTCTGTATTTGGAGGTAACAATGAAAATCATTCATACTGCGGATTGGCATATAGGAAAAATACTAAATGGCAAATCCTTACTAGAGGATCAAATATATATATTAAAGCAATTTATTGATCAAATGTTAATTGAAAAACCAGATATTATCGTTGTTGCAGGTGATTTATATGATACATCTTATCCAAGTAAAGATGCCATAAAGCTCTTAGAACAAACGATTTATCAGTTAAATATAGAATTAAAAATTCCAATGATTATCATTAATGGTAATCATGATAGCAAAGAAAGATTAAATTATGGCTCACCTTGGTTTCAACTTTCCAACTTACATATAAAAACATCTTTAGAAGATTTAACATGCCCAATAACATTTGGAAATATTAAATTTTATACAATGCCATATGCCACAGTCAGCGAAGTAGCTCACTTCTTTGATGATGAGACGATTCAAACACATCAGCAAGCTACAGAAAAATGTCTAGAAATCATGTCGAATAAATTAAACAAACAAAATATAAATATTATTATTGGTCATCTTACGATACAAGGCGGTAAAAAATCAGACTCTGAAAGGCCTTTAACAATTGGTACTGTAGAAAGTGTTAATAAAAAGGTATTCGAAGCATTTGATAAAGTATTACTTGGCCATTTACATCATCCGTTTAGTATTAATGACGATAAAGTCAATTATAGTGGATCATTATTACAATATTCATTTTCTGAAGTTGGGCAAGCTAAAGGATATCGTGTAATTGAGATTGACACTAATAGTAAAATTCAAGATACATTTAAACAGCTACAACCATTAAAAGAGTTAGAAGTTGTTGAAGGACAATATAATCAAGTCATTGCAGAAGAGATAGCAGTAAAAAACAAAAATAATTATTTTCATTTTAAATTGAAAGGTATGTCTCATATTACCGACCCCATGATACATCTTAAAAAAATCTATCCTAACACACTTGCCTTAACGAATATCAGTTATCAAACTGATGATGTAACAACACGTCATGCAATAACAAAATTAAAGGATGAAGATATTATTAGCGAATTTTATAAAGAAATGACAAATGAACCCTTAACAAATGTACAAAGTCAAAAAGTTGAATACATTCTAAACCATCTTTTGACTAAGGAGGATTGAAGCGATGAAACCTTTGACTTTAACGTTGTCTAACTTTGGACCATTTTTAAATGAAACGATTGATTTCAAACAAGTATTCGAAAATCAATTATTTCTTATTAGCGGTAAAACAGGTTCCGGTAAAACCATGATTTTTGATGGAATTGTTTACGCTTTATTTGGTGTAGCATCTACGAAGAGTAGAACTGAAAGCGATTTGCGAAGTCATTTTGCTGAGGCTAAGGAACCTATGAGCGTAACGTTTGAATTTGAAATTAATCAGCGACAGTTCAAAATTTTTAGACAAGGTTCATATATAAAAGAAGGCAATAAAACTAAAACGCCTGGAAAGTTAACTGTCTATGAATTTGATGGAGAAGTGTTTGATTTGCGTGAAAGTAAAATACATGAAGGCAATTTATTTATACAACAACTCTTAGGCGTTAATGCAGAACAATTTAGACAGTTGTTTATTTTGCCTCAAGGAGAATTTAAACGATTTTTAGTTTCAAGTAGTTCAGACAAGCAAAGCATTCTACGTACATTATTCAATAGCCTCCGTTTTGAGCAAATACAGGATATATTAGCTGACGAGGTGAAAAATGAGAAACAATTGATCGAACAAAGATATAACAAAATAGCAATGGTATGGGAAGAAATTGAAGATTTTGAAATTGAAGATTTGCAAGCACTGAAACAAATAGAAAGTATACAAATACAAAAGCTTGTAGATGCTATACCTATTTTTCAAAAATATGGTAGTGAACAATTGTTAGCAACAACAAAATTAAAACAAGCAGAAAAATGTCAAACAGAAAAGCTTCATAAAGCATTAGTGGCAAATAATGAATTAGAAAAGCAATTAAATGATTTAGCTGATTATACTCAACGCTTTGAATTATTGCGGCAAGAGCAAGAAAATATAGATAAACTTAAGCATAAAATTACTCAATTGAATGAAATTCGAACTTTAAATACACTTGTTCAACAGCGAGAATCACAAATAGCAAAATTAAACGATTTTAACAATGCTATCACATCAAAAGGTAAAGATATTGAGTCCATACAAGAGCAACAAAAGCAGCTACAAGAACAAATGCAAATACTAATAAAAAGTGAACATGCTATTAATCAATACAAAGAATATATTGATAAGTGTCACATAATTTATCAAAAGATAGAAAGCCACAGAAAAGCTATGGCAGAAAATGATAATGTAAAAAAACAATTAAGTGAAACGCAGCAGAAGATAAAGCAATATAATGAGAAACAAACTAAGCTTAAAAAGCAAAAAGCAGAAAATGATATAGATTATAATAAAATTGTTGAATTAACAGATGAATTGGCACATATCAACAAATTAATAGATAAGACTAAAGAAACTTTAAGCAATAACCAAAAGTTTAAGGAATTAAAAAATGAATATATTGAAGATAAGAAACAGTTAAAAATGATTGAAAAAGAATTTGAGCATGTTTCAAATCATATAAATAAGTTGACTGCAAAGAATTTAGACTTAAATGACAAAGAAAGTTTTATTAACGAGCTTCAATCAGCATTATCTATTGGAGAAATTTGTCCTGTATGTGGTAATGAGATTCAATCTTTAGAAAAACATATTGACTTTGAAAATATTAAACTACAAAAACATCAATTAGATACACTTGAAAAAGAAAAGTTGTCACTTACAGAGCAAAAAATTAAACTTGAAACCGAAATGTCACACGCTCAAGATAAAATGAAAGAAATAAAGGTTGATGAAGAACCACTTAATCTTGAGTCGTTGCAAGTACAATATAATGAAAAAGAACTAGAAAAAGCTTCTTTTAAAGAAAAATATGCGATGACTAAACAAATTGAAACACAAATAAATGAGTATAAAAAAGATATACATCAGATGGAACTACAATATAAGGATTTATCTCATCAGAGGAACCAAAATGAACAACTTATAGGAGAATTTATATCAACAACCCAGACTAAAGATATCGATTCATTTATACAACAGTTTGAAAGCTATAAAAAACAAATAGAAATATTTGAAAATTCGAAAGAACAATTAACAAATGAAATTATTACAGCCAATCAGCAAAAGCAATTAGAAAGTAATAATTTAATCAATATACAGAACCAAAAACACATTGCAGAAAATGAGTATCAAAGTGTTGATAAAGATATACAAACTGAAATGAGACGATATGCGATTAAGGATGAAAAAGCGTTATTTAAAATATTAGAAGACATGCATCTTAAATCAGATTATGAACAACAAGTCGAAGCATATAGCAAGAAATACGCAGCACTTGAGCATGAAATAGGGCGTTTAAAATCATTGACTCATGATAAAGTTCTACAAGACACAAAACAATTAGAAAATTCATATCAAGTTCAAAGTGAAAAATTAGATAAAGTTATAGAACAAGAAAATACATTGAAATATCAATTGAAAAAGAACGATCAAAAGTTTGATGTACTTTATGAAAATATCAATTATCTGACTAAAGAATTAAAATCGCAACAAGAAATTTTTAATTTAGCAGAAATTCTTTCGGGAAAAAATAGTCAGAAGTTAACGCTGGAAACTTATGTATTAATTTATTATTTGGAACGCATTATCGCACAAGCAAACTTAAGATTAGCTACAATGAGTGGTCAACGGTATCATCTGCAAAGAAGAAAAAGTTTATCACACGGTTATAGTGGTTTAGAAATAGATGTCTTTGATTTTCATTCTAATAAATCTAGACATATTAGTTCATTATCTGGTGGGGAAACATTTCAAGCTTCGTTAGCTTTAGCGCTTGGTTTAAGTGAAGTTGTTCAAGAAGAATCAGGTGGAATAACACTGGAATCTATGTTTATTGACGAAGGATTTGGTACTTTAGATCAAGAAACACTTGATACAGCATTAGATACACTTGTTAACTTAAAATCATCTGGTCGTATGGTAGGAATTATTTCACATGTAACTGAGCTTAAACAACGTATTCCGCTCATATTAGAAGTAACTTCTAAACAGTTTCAAAGCGCTACACAATTTAAGTTTAATTAACAAGCTTTGATGAATGAAACTATATGAGCGTTTATAGTTCAGCCTATATATAAATACTTTTAAGTGTTGGCTATATAAATAACATAAAAAAGACAGAGGCTAAAAATTTTTAACCTCTGTCTATAAAATATATTAATTTTTTTCACGAAGTAAATCGCGAATTTCTGTAAGTAATACTGTGTTTTCTTCAATAGTCTCTTCTGGCTCTTCTTTTTTCATTAAAGTATTTGCAATTTTAACAAATACAAATAATGCAAAAGCAACAATTAGGAAGTCAATGATAGATTGAATGAACAATCCGTATTTAATGCCCCAGAATTCCCAATCTTTTGCAAAATCAACAGAACCGAAAATTTTACCAATTAATGGCATGATGATATAAGTTACTAATGAAGTAACGATTTTATTGAATGCTGCACCCATAACGACTGCAATTGCTAAATCTAATACGTTGCCTTTTAATGCAAATTCTTTAAATTCTTTCAACATAACTTTTATATCCTTTCTAAACATAATACACCTCATTATACAATATATAATTTATTTAGAAAATACTTTTTCTAAACAAATTTGATAAAAGAATTTAGGTTTGATATCCTTATAGGTATCGTTTGAGGTATAGCGTTGCTTTCTAAACGTAGTATATCTCGCGCATTGAAAATTTAATACTATAATGAAGGGAGTTATTTATTTATGAATTCTTCTTCTCAAAAAAATAGTAGCGGAAAGAAGTTTTCACCTGTATTTATTTATAGCGCTATTCTTGTTGCGATTGTAGTGCTAGTTGGAGCGATTTTTCCGACTAAATTTGGCAGTGTTACAGGCGCAATCAGTGGTTGGATTACTGATAAATTAGGTTGGTATTACCTTATTTTAACTACAATCATAGTTTTCTTCTGTATCTTTTTAATTTTCAGTCCTATAGGTAAATTAAAATTAGGTAAACCCAATGACAAACCTGAATTTAACACTGTTTCTTGGTTTGCTATGCTATTTAGTGCAGGTATGGGTATTGGCTTAGTGTTTTATGGAGCTGCTGAACCTATGTCACACTTTGCATCACCACCAGATGCTGATCCAAAGACAACACAAGCATATACTGAGGCACTACGCTCTACATTTTTCCATTGGGGCTTTCATGCATGGGCTACATATGGAGTTGTCGCATTAGCGCTTGCGTATGCGCAATTTAGAAAAAATGAACCAGGTTTACTGTCTAGAACCTTAAGACCTATTTTAGGTGATAAGGTGGAAGGTCCAATTGGTACAATTATTGATGTTTTATCAGTCTTTGCAACTGTCGTTGGTGTAGCAGTATCACTTGGTATGGGAGCACTACAAATTAATGGTGGTTTAAATTATTTATTCAACGTTCCTAATACGGTATGGGTACAATCAATTATTATTGTTGTAGTAACAGTACTATTTATTGCGAGTGCATGGTCAGGTTTAAGTAAAGGTATTCAATATTTAAGTAACTTAAACATTGGTTTAGGAACAATATTAATGATTGCTGTCCTTATTATTGGGCCGACAGTGCTTATTTTAAATATGTTTACGAGCTCGACTGGTAGTTTGTTTAATACATTTTTATTTAACAGTTTAGATACGGCTGCTTTAAATAGCCAAAAAAGGGAATGGATGTCTACTTGGACATTGTACTATTGGGGCTGGTGGTTAAGCTGGAGCCCATTCGTTGGTGTATTTATTGCCCGTGTATCTAAAGGTCGTTCTATTCGAGAATTCATTTCTGGTGTATTACTTGTTCCAGCAATCGTAAGCTTTATCTGGTTCAGTGTATTTGGCGTTTTAGGTATTGAAACAGGAAAAAAACATCCAGAATTATTTAAAATGACACCTGAAACACAACTTTTTGGTGTGTTTAACGAAGTGCCATTAGGTATGTTATTATCCATTATTGCGCTTATTCTTATTGCATCATTCTTTATCACTTCTGCCGATTCTGCAACCTTTGTGCTGGGAATGCAGACTACGTTTGGTTCTCTTGAGCCAACAGGTTTTGTGAAAGTCACATGGGGCGTAGCACAATCACTGATTGCATTTATTTTATTACTTGCCGGTGGTGGAGATGGTGCAGCAGCATTGAGTGCCATTCAAAGTGCTGCAATTATCAGTGCCTTTCCATTCTCCTTTGTCGTCATATTGATGATGATTAGTTTCTATAAAGATGCTAACCAAGAACGTAAATTCTTAGGTTTGACGCTGCAACCAAACAAGCACCGTTTGCAAGAATATGTTAAACATCAACAAGCTGATTATGAAGCAGATATTTTAGAGAAACGTGAAGCACGGAGAAATACTGAAAAAGACTAATAATTGATAATTTATTGTCCTTATTGCTTAAAAAGTGATAAGGACTATTTTTATTGAAAATCATTCTCAATTAATAACTATTTCTTATTGAACGTATGCTTAATGATAACTTTTACTTATATAGTCCGATTAAAAAAGGAAATCCTAAAAACGCCTATTTATAGCGAATTGCAGTTGTTTTAAAATTTAGTTAATTATACAATTTAAGTAACGGCATATAAAAATATTATGATTTAGTTCAAGGGGGAAATACTATGGCTTCTAACATGAAATCACATGCTAAAAAGACATTTAAAGTGAACGACAAATCTTATGTGTATTATGATTTGAAAAGTTTAGAAGAACAAGGTTTAACTACGGTATCTAAATTACCATATTCCATCAGAGTATTATTAGAATCTGTATTAAGACAAGAAGATGATTTTGTTATTACGGATGATCATATTAAAGCATTAAGTCATTTTGGGGGAGAAAATAACGAAGGTGAGGTTCCATTTAAACCTTCTCGAGTGATTTTACAGGATTTTACTGGAGTTCCAGCAGTAGTGGATTTAGCATCATTGCGTAAAGCAATGAACGATGTTGGTGGCGATATTAATAAAATTAATCCAGAAGTTCCTGTTGACTTAGTCATTGATCATTCTGTTCAAGTAGATAGTTATGCAAATCCAGATGCGCTTGAACGCAATATGAAATTGGAATTTGAACGAAATTATGAAAGATATCAATTCTTAAATTGGGCAACTAAAGCATTTAACAACTATAATGCAGTACCGCCTGCAACTGGTATTGTACATCAAGTGAATTTAGAATACTTAGCTAATGTCGTTCATGTTCGTGACGTTGATGGAGAAGAAACAGCATTTCCAGACACACTAGTAGGTACTGACTCTCATACAACTATGATTAATGGTATCGGGGTATTAGGATGGGGTGTTGGTGGTATTGAAGCAGAAGCAGGTATGCTTGGACAACCCTCTTATTTCCCAATCCCAGAAGTTATTGGTGTCAGATTAACTAACACATTACCTCAAGGCTCAACCGCTACGGACTTAGCTTTAAGAGTGACTCAAGAATTACGTAAAAAAGGTGTAGTTGGCAAATTTGTTGAATTCTTTGGACCAGGTGTTACAGATTTACCACTAGCTGATCGTGCAACTATCGCAAATATGGCGCCAGAATACGGTGCTACTTGTGGATTCTTCCCAGTTGATGAGGAATCACTAAAATATATGAGATTAACAGGACGATCAGAAGAGCATGTTGCATTAGTTAAAGCATACTTGGAACAAAACAATATGTTCTTTACTGTTGATAAAGAAGACCCAGAATACACTGATGTTATTGACTTAGATCTATCTACGGTTGAAGCATCATTATCAGGGCCAAAACGTCCCCAAGACTTAATCTTTTTAAGTGACATGAAATCAGAATTTGAAAAATCAGTTACTGCACCTGCGGGTAACCAAGGCCATGGATTTGATAAAAAAGAATTTGATAAAACAGCTGAAATCCAATTTAGTGACGGTTCAACTGCAACTATGACAACAGGGGATATAGCGATAGCAGCAATTACTTCATGTACAAATACATCAAATCCATATGTCATGTTGGGGGCAGGTCTAGTTGCTAAGAAGGCTGTCGAAAAAGGGCTCAAAGTGCCAGAATTTGTTAAAACTTCATTGGCTCCAGGTTCAAAGGTTGTAACAGGTTATTTACGTGATTCAGGTTTACAAGAATATCTTGATGATTTAGGTTTCAATCTAGTTGGTTATGGTTGTACAACATGTATTGGCAACTCAGGTCCGCTTTTACCTGAAATAGAAAAAGCAATTGCTAAAGAAGATTTGCTTGTTACGTCTGTATTATCAGGTAACCGTAATTTTGAAGGTCGTATCCATCCATTAGTTAAAGCAAACTACTTAGCTTCACCACAATTAGTTGTTGCTTATGCTTTAGCTGGGACTGTTGATATTGATTTGCAAAATGAGCCACTTGGAAAAGGAAAAGATGGCGAAGATGTTTATTTAAATGATATTTGGCCATCAATCAAAGAAGTTGCAGACACAGTAGACAGTGTAGTGACGCCCGAGTTATTCTTGGAAGAATACAAAAATGTATATAATAATAATGAAATGTGGAATGAAATTGATGTGACTGACGCACCATTATATGACTTCGATCCTAATTCAACATATATTCAAAATCCTACATTTTTCCAAAACTTATCTAAAGAACCTGGCACAATTAAACCTTTAAAAGATTTGCGTGTTATGGGTAAGTTTGGAGATTCAGTTACAACTGACCATATCTCACCAGCTGGTGCAATTGGTAAAGATACGCCAGCAGGTAAATATTTACTTGATCATGATGTACCTATTCGTGATTTTAATTCATATGGTTCAAGACGTGGGAATCATGAAGTTATGGTACGTGGCACATTCGCAAATATTCGTATTAAAAACCAATTAGCACCTGGAACTGAAGGTGGCTATACAACTTATTGGCCAACGGATGAAGTGATGCCTATCTATGACGCTGCTATGAAATATAAAGAGGACGGTACTGGTTTAGCTGTATTAGCTGGTAATGATTATGGTATGGGTTCTTCACGTGACTGGGCTGCCAAAGGTACTAACTTATTAGGCGTTAAGACAGTTATTGCTCAAAGTTATGAACGTATTCACCGTTCTAACCTAGTCATGATGGGGGTATTACCATTACAGTTTAAAGATGGTGATTCAGCAGACTCACTTGGCTTAGATGGTAAGGAAGAAATTTCTGTAGATATCAATGAAGATGTTAAGCCGCAAGATACTGTTAAAGTTCATGCTAAAAAGGAGAATGGTGAAGTAGTTGATTTCGATGCAACTGTTCGCTTTGATTCTTTAGTAGAGTTGGATTATTATCGTCATGGTGGTATTTTACAAATGGTTTTACGTAATAAACTTGCACAATAAACAAGGCGAAATACAGTCTGGGACATCATTATGTTTTAGGCTAGGAACTAATTATTAGCAGTAGTTAACTGGATTGAAAATATGCTGATACCAAACTTTTTCAATTCTAGTCAACCTGGTTGGGGTGGGACTACGAATTCATCATGAATTCTGCTCCGCTCCTTTTTTTATGTTAGAATTGATAAGAAAGTTATATTGAAAGAAGGATATTTGATTATGATATACAGTATTACTGAAATCGAGGCTAGATACCAAGAAACAGATAAAATGGGTGTGATTTATCACGGCAACTATGCTACATGGTTTGAAGTAGCGCGCACAGATTATATTAGAAAATTAGGCTTTAATTATGCTGACATGGAAGCGGTGGGCATTATATCTCCTGTTACAGATTTGAATGTGAAGTATATCAAATCCATTACATATCCTGAAACTGTTAAAGTTAAGACTTGGGTGGAAAAATATTCGCGGCTACGTTCAATTTATAGCTATGAAATATATAATGAGCAAGGAGAACTTGCTACAACAGGGACTACTGAGCTAATTTGTATGAAGGCAGATAATTTTAGACCTATTAGATTAGATCGCCATTTTCCAGATTGGCATGAAACATATAGTAAAGTTGAAGCATTAAATAAAAATAATATTGAGTTAGAAGTAACGAATAAAGATGATTTAAATCATCTTTAAAATTAAGCGGAACGAATGTATTACAAAATAGTTTTTAAACCTTTGAAATGATAGCTTAAAGCAAATGAGCTATTTTTATAAAAAAATAGCTATGAAGACTGATATCTTGAGTAAAAGTCTCATAGCTATTTCTTATTATTCTATTAAACTGCAATTGATGTTACTTTGTAGTATAAGCTATTTCATCTTCGTGATTAACGGTATCAACTTCAATAATATCGTCTTTAAAGTACCACAAATCGTCTTCAGCAACTACAACTTTAAGGTTATTATAATTTTCACTGTAACCAATATCTATGTCATCTTCATTTTCAACACGAAAAGCAGGACTGAAGCCTTGTTTTAATTGGAATTCTCCACCGTAGCGGACATAGAATTGTAAAACTTTATTGTTGTCTGGCAAATCTAATTCATCTTTAAACCAGTTGATAGCTTGTTCAGTTAATTGTATTTTCAATTTATAACCTCCTAATAGCTCATTCATCAATACCCATAAATAATTTATCTTCGCAAGTAGGATTATAGCATAGTAGCTATTAAAAATATTTGAATATGCTTAATGAAATAGTTAACGATAACTCAAGAATAATATTGAGGCTGGTGCATCATTATGTTTAAAGCTACGAACTATATATTGGCAGTAGTTGATTGGATTGAAAATACACTGATACCAGGCTTTTTTCAATTCTATTCTGGACTACGAATTCATCATGAAATCTGTTCCACTCTCGTTTTCCAATTTTAAGTTGTTATTGTATTATAAAAACCGCAAAAGCTTATACAAGTCTTGTTGCGGTCGAAAAATAGCAATAATTTTAAATTGTTGAGCTTAATTACATCCATTTGATTTTAGGTTCTTCACCCTTGACAATTCTGATAATATTAGAACGATGTCGTACAATTAATATAACTGAAACAAGCAAACTGACACCAAGTAATACATAGTCATGTATGACAAATGCACCAACAACACAACTAATCGCAGCAATAATACTTGATAAGGACACAAATTTAGATAGGTATAAAATAATAAAGAAAATCAATGCTAAAATTAGCAACAATATAGGATTAACCCCTAGTACGACACCTGCACTTGTAGCTACTGCTTTGCCACCTTTAAATTTAAGATAGACAGGATAAACATGGCCTAGAATTGCAAATAAACCAACGATGAGTCCATGGGTAAAAAAGGTGCTTAGTGGGCCATCTGCATGCACAGGCAACCAAATTGGAAAGAATACAGTTATGAATCCTTTAAAAATGTCTAGAAATGTTACTAAAAAACCAGCAGGCTTGCCAAGTACTCGAAAGCTATTTGTTGCACCAGTGTTGCCACTTCCAAATTGTCTTATATCTTTTTTAAAAAAGAGTTTTCCAACAACATAACCACTTGGAAAAGCTCCTATGAGATAGCTGAGTAACAACATGAGGACTATCATCATAATAATTACACATCCTTTTATAACTTAGCTCTATTTTACCATAAACTGATTATTTTTTACGACAATAAATTTAAAACAAATGTTATGGTAAATAAATAGCCTTGTTTTAAACTCAGACTTGCAATTTAAGCGGATTTATATAAGAATAACTATTGTATAGAAAAAATAACGAACGTACGTTTGTAGGAGGAAAATTACATTGACAGTGAATAAAAAAAACAATTATTCAGATGATTCAATACAGGTTTTAGAAGGATTAGAAGCTGTGCGTAAAAGACCTGGTATGTATATTGGCTCCACTGATAAGCGCGGGCTCCACCATTTAGTATATGAAGTTGTTGATAACTCTGTTGATGAAGTATTAAATGGCTATGGTGATGAAATCAACGTCACAATTAATAAAGATAATAGCATTACTATTGAAGATAATGGTCGAGGTATGCCAACAGGAATCCATGCTTCAGGTAAGCCGACGGTACAAGTTATTTTTACCGTTTTACATGCTGGAGGTAAATTTGGTCAAGGTGGTTATAAAACATCTGGTGGCTTGCATGGTGTAGGTGCATCAGTAGTGAATGCGCTTAGTGAATGGTTAGAGGTTGAAATACATAGAGATGGAAATATCTATAAACAAAGTTTTAAAAATGGGGGTTTGCCTGCCACTGGTTTAGTCAAAGCAGGAAAAACTAAAAAAACTGGCACTAAAGTAACTTTTAAGCCTGATCCAGAGATTTTTAAAGCGTCAACGACATTTTCTTTCCAAACATTAAGCGAGCGTTTACAAGAGTCTGCATTTTTATTAAAAAATCTAAAAATTAAACTAACCGATTTACGCAGTGGTAAAGAACGTGAAGAACTGTACCATTATGAAGAAGGTATTAAAGAATTTGTAAGTTACGTAAATGAAGGTAAAGAAGTATTACATGATGTAACTATGTTTTCTGGCCAATCTCATGGCATTGAAGTCGATGTGGCTTTTCAATATAATGACCAATATTCTGAGAGTATTTTAAGTTTTGTTAATAATGTACGGACTAAAGATGGTGGTACGCATGAAGTAGGATTTAAAACTGCTATGACCAGAGTATTTAACGATTATGCACGACGCATTAATGAATTAAAAGAAAAAGATAAGAATATTGATGGTAATGATATACGTGAAGGATTAACAGCCATTATTTCAGTGAGAATTCCTGAAGAATTATTGCAATTTGAAGGACAAACAAAGTCTAAACTTGGAACAACAGAGGCTAGAAGTGCAGTAGATTCTGTCGTAGCTGAGAAATTACCTTTTTATTTAGAGGAAAAAGGGCAGCTTTCCAAATCTTTAGTTAAAAAAGCAATTAAAGCACAGCAAGCACGTGAAGCAGCTCGCAAGGCCCGCGATGATGCCCGTTCTGGTAAAAAGAATAAACGTAAAGATACATTGTTATCTGGAAAACTCACACCTGCACAAAGTAAAAATACTGAGAAAAATGAATTGTACTTAGTCGAAGGTGATTCAGCAGGTGGTTCTGCCAAGTTAGGACGTGATCGCAAATTCCAAGCGATTTTGCCACTTCGAGGTAAAGTAATCAACACAGAGAAGGCGCGCTTAGAAGATATATTTAAAAATGAGGAAATTAACACGATTATTCATACAATCGGTGCTGGTGTAGGTAACGATTTTAAAATTGAGGATAGTAATTACAACAGAGTTATCATCATGACCGATGCGGATACTGATGGTGCTCATATACAGGTACTGTTATTAACGTTCTTCTTCAAATACATGAAACCTTTAGTTCAAGCAGGGCGAGTGTTTATTGCTTTGCCACCACTTTACAAACTTGAAAAGGGTAAAGGAAAAGCTAAGCAAGTTGAATATGCCTGGACGGATGATGAATTAGACAAACTTCAACAATCACTAGGAAAAGGATTTACGTTGCAACGGTATAAAGGTCTAGGTGAAATGAATCCAGAACAATTATGGGAGACAACAATGAATCCAGATACAAGAACATTGATTCGAGTACAAGTTGAAGATGAAGTGCGATCTTCTAAACGTGTTACTACATTAATGGGTGATAAAGTGGCACCAAGACGTGAGTGGATTGAACGCCATGTTGAATTTGGTATGCAAGAAGATTTGAGTATTTTAGATAATACAGAGGTTCAAGTATTAGACAATGAAAATTATACTGAGGAGGAAACAAATTGAGTGAAATAATACAAGACTTATCACTTGAAGATGTTATTGGTGACCGCTTTGGTAGATATAGTAAATATATAATTCAAGAACGTGCTCTGCCAGATGTAAGAGACGGACTTAAACCAGTACAACGCCGTATTTTGTACGCTATGTATAGCAGTGGTAATACGTATGATAAGAATTTCCGTAAAAGTGCCAAAACTGTTGGGGATGTTATTGGACAATATCATCCTCATGGCGATTCATCAGTATATGATGCGATGGTACGTTTAAGTCAAGATTGGAAATTACGTCATGTACTCGTAGAAATGCATGGTAATAATGGTAGTATCGACAATGATCCTCCTGCTGCAATGCGTTATACAGAAGCTAAGTTGAGTCAATTAGCTGAAGAATTATTGCGCGATATTAATAAAGAAACAGTATCTTTTGTCTCTAACTATGATGATACAACCCTTGAACCTATGGTGTTACCGGCGCGATTTCCTAATTTACTAGTTAATGGTTCTACTGGTATTTCAGCAGGTTATGCTACTGATATTCCACCTCATAATTTAGCTGAAGTCATTCAAGCAACCTTAAAGTATATAGATAATCCTAATATATCAGTAAGTCAGCTTATGAAATATATTCAAGGGCCAGATTTTCCAACTGGTGGCATTATTCAAGGTGTTGATGGCATAAAGAAAGCATATGAAACTGGTAAAGGGAAAATTGTAGTTCGTTCAAAAGTTGAAACAGAAGCATTAAGAAATGGCAGACAACAATTAGTTGTTACCGAAGTGCCATACGAAGTAAATAAAAGTTCGCTTGTTAAGCGAATTGATGAATTACGAGCAGATAAAAAAGTAGATGGAATTGTCGAAGTTAGAGATGAGACCGATCGTACTGGTTTGAGAATCGCTATTGAATTAAAGAAAGAAGCTAATAGTGAGGCTATTAAAAATTATCTATTCAAAAATTCTGACTTACAAATTTCATATAATTTCAACATGGTGGCAATAAGCGACGGTAGACCAAAATTGATGGGTATTCGTCAAATTATTGATAGTTATTTAAACCATCAAATTGAAGTTGTTGTCAATCGGACTAAATTTGATTTGGATCATGCAGAAAAGCGTATGCATATTGTAGAGGGGTTGATGAAAGCTTTATCTATTTTAGATGAAGTTATCGCCCTTATCCGAGAATCGAAAAACAAACGAGATGCTAAAGATAATTTAGTGGCAACATATGGTTTTACAGATGCTCAAGCAGAAGCGATAGTTATGTTGCAATTATACCGTTTAACAAATACGGATATTGTTGAATTGAAAAATGAGCACGCTGAGCTTAGTGAACGTATTAAAGAATATCGTCATATTTTAGATAACCATGACGCTTTGCTAACTGTTATTAAGAACGAATTGAAAGATATTCGTAAGCGTTTTAAAACTGAAAGACTGTCTTCAATTGAAGCAGAAATTGCAGAAATTAAAATCGATAAAGAAGTAATGGTTCCTAGCGAAGATGTCATTATGAGTGTCACTGCTCAAGGATATATTAAACGTACTTCAACACGAAGTTTTAATGCGAGTGGTGTTTCAGAAATCGGACTTAAGCAAGGTGACCGATTATTAAAATATCAAGAGGTGAATACGCAGGATACGATTCTTGTCTTTACAAATAAAGGCAGATACTTGTTCATTCCGGTACATAAATTAGCAGACACGCGGTGGAAAGAATTAGGGCAACACGTGTCACAACTTGTAGCAATCGAAGAAGACGAATATATAATCAATGTATATAATGAAAAAAATTTCCAACAAGAGGCATTTTATATTATGGCTACACGTAACGGTATGATTAAAAAAAGTCATGCTGCGTTATTTAAAACAACACGTTACACTAAACCATTAGTTGCTATGAAAGTGAAACCGCAAGATGAAATTATAAGTGTACAACGTTTGACAGAAGATCAAATTATAACGGTACTAACGCATAAAGGTATGTCATTAACATATAACACTAATGAGTTATCTGATACAGGTTTGAGAGCTGCTGGTGTGAAATCTATCAATTTAAAGGTGGAAGATTTCGTAGTTATGACCGAAGTTGTTGAAGCTGGACAAACGATCATTATGGCTACCCAACGTGGGGCTATGAAACGTATTGACTTTAAAGTTTTACAATTGGCAAAACGAGCTCAACGAGGTATTACTTTATTGAAAGAATTAAAGAAAAATCCACATCGAATCGTTGCTGGTCATGTGGTAACAGAAAATCAATCTGAATATATGATCTATTCAGAGTCACATGTTGAAGAAGGTCTTATTGTTGATATTCATAAATCTGAACAATACACGAATGGTTCATTCATCGTCGATACGACTGAGTTTGGAGAGGTAATTAATATGACTATTCAATAATGTTTTTAGTGATTTTATTTTCATAGTTAAAATAAAATGATAAACTTAGAATTGTTATTTATTTTTTAACTTGTATAAAAGCAAGAGATTTACATTTAATAGGAGTAAGTTCATTGTTCCATTTTCAATGAATCATATAACCTAAATTATAAATGTAAATCTCTTAACGTATTCACTAGATAAATTTAGATAAATGTGAGGTATGGATAGAGTGAGAGATTTTGATAATTTGATTCCTGGCTGGTTTAAGACAATTGTGCAAGTCGGAAACGATTTAATATGGTCACAGTACCTAATTGGTCTGTTACTAACGGTTGGCTTCTTCTTTACTATTAGTTCAAAATTTGTACAACTTAGAATGTTGCCAGAAATGTTTAGAGCGCTCGTTGAGAAACCAGAAACATTAGAGTCTGGAAAGAAAGGTATTTCACCATTTCAAGCGTTTGCGATAAGCGCCGGCTCACGTGTGGGTACGGGGAATATTGCAGGTGTTGCTACTGCCATTGTTCTTGGTGGCCCAGGTGCAGTATTTTGGATGTGGATTATTGCTTTTATCGGAGCAGCAAGTGCGTTTATGGAAGCCACACTAGCCCAGATATATAAAGTTCATGATAAAGAAGGTGGGTTCCGTGGAGGGCCTGCATATTACATAACAAAAGGACTTAATCAAAAATGGTTAGGTATTTTATTTGCGATTTTAATTACAGTGACATTTGCATTTGTATTTAATACGGTGCAATCTAATACGATTGCAGAATCATTAAATACACAGTACAATGTCAACCCTGTGATAACAGGCATTGTATTAGCCGTTATTACTGGGATTATCATTTTTGGTGGTGTTCGTAGTATTGCAACACTATCATCACTAATAGTACCTATTATGGCTATTATTTATATTGGTATGGTTTTAGTTATTTTATTGATGAATTTAGATCAAGTTGTTCCAATGATTGGCACAATTATCAAGAGTGCTTTTGGCATTGAACAGGTTGCTGGTGGTGCGTTAGGAGCTGCTATATTACAAGGTATTAAGCGTGGTTTATTCTCAAATGAAGCTGGTATGGGTTCAGCACCAAATGCTGCAGCGACAGCGGCTGTTCCACATCCAGTTAAACAAGGTTTAATTCAATCTCTTGGTGTTTTCTTCGATACAATGCTCGTATGTACTGCTACAGCGATTATGATTTTACTTTATTCAGGTTTGAAATTTGGCGATAGTGCGCCACAAGGTGTTGCTGTCACACAATCAGCTTTAAATGATCATTTAGGATCTGCTGGCGGTATCTTTTTAACTGTAGCTGTGACTTTATTTGCATTTTCATCAGTTGTAGGGAACTATTATTACGGACAGTCTAATATAGAGTTTTTATCAACGAATAAAATAATCTTATTTATTTTTAGATGTTTAGTTGTAATATTAGTGTTTGTTGGTGCTGTAGTTAAAACGGAAACAGTATGGAGTACAGCAGATTTGTTTATGGGACTTATGGCCATTGTGAATTTAATATCGATTATTGGTTTATCCAATGTAGCTTTTGCAGTGATGAAAGATTATCAACAACAACGTAAAGAAGGAAAACATCCCGTGTTCAATCCCGAAAATTTACAAATAAATTTATTTGGCATTGAATCTTGGGGACGTGAAAATAAATCTAAAAAATCATAGTGTAAACTTTTAAAGTTTGAGATATTTTAAAATGAGCAAACTTGTTAAATTATATTTATAATAACCGTTTTAAATTGCGTTGTGCTATTTAAAAACAATTTGTGTTGCTCATAAACTCTGTAAAATAGGGGTGGGAAATTAAGTCATAACTATTGGCTTTTTACCTGCTCCTATTTTATTGTATTGGTGCATTTTCAGATAAAATAATCTATAATTTATGACAAGTATGGTATGATATAGATTAGTAAAATACAATCAATTGAAAAATATAGTTACAAATAGAGAATACGAGTTAAGGTTTGGTGAATAATGATGTTGGATGATAAAAAGAATACAGCTGAAAAGAAACCAGGGAAATTAAGTTTTTCTGAAACAAGATTTATGCGATTTTTTGGTGGTAAGGATCTTATATTTGCACTTAGTGCATTGGTATTATTAGGTATTGTTATATTTATTTTTGACAAAGTCTCATATGTATTTGAGCCTTTTATCATTGTCTTTAACACTATTGTAGCACCAATCATTCTATCGTTAATTTTGTTCTATTTAATCAATCCAATCATTAACTTGATGGAGCGTTATAACATTCCAAGATTGCTGGGTATTGTTATAGTATTTTTAGCTATTGTTGGACTTATTGCACTCATCGTTAATTTATTGATTCCGGTCATTGGCAGTCAGGTAACACGCTTAATACATAATGCGCCTGCATATGTGACTAAATTTAATGATACTTTAGATAAGGTGACGCACTTTTCGTTCTTGTCCTCATTTTATGATCAAATACAGACCAATTTAGATTCTTTATCTAAAAAGATTCCTAGTATTGTTACAGACTATTTTGATGGTTTTGGAACTAAATTAAGAACATTTGCTGAAGCTATTGTAAATGTTGGCGTAGTTTTAATAACAACACCATTTGTACTGTTCTTTATGCTAAAAGATGGTCATAAATTTAAAGAGTACACGACTAAAATTATGCCACCTAAATTTAGAAAAGATTATCATGACTTATTAGAAAAAATGAGCGTTCAAGTGGGTTCTTATATACAAGGACAAATTATTGTGTCATTTTGTATTGGTATTTTATTGTTTATTGGCTATACGATTATTGGTCTAGATTATAGCTTAATATTGGCAAGTATCGCTGCAGTAACAAGTGTTGTACCTTATTTAGGGCCAACGATCGCTATTTCACCTGCAATTATTATTGCGCTAATAACCTCTCCGTTAATGCTTTTAAAATTAGCTGTTGTATGGACATTAGTTCAATTTATAGAAGGTCATTTTATTTCTCCAAATATTATGGGTAAAACATTAAAAATACATCCATTAACAATTATTTTCATTTTGCTTAGTGCAGGGAACTTGCTAGGGATTGTAGGTGTCATTTTAGGTATTCCAGCTTATGCGATATTAAAAGTACTGGTGTCTCACATATTCTTAATTTTTAAACGCCGATATAATAAGTATTATGGTGATGATGCTGGAGACTATGATATTCCTAAAGAAGATTCGAAAATAGCAGAATAGTATAGTAGCCGATGAAGTAGGACAGTTTGGGATTGCTTTATCGGCTTTTATTGCATATGTGAATCAATTCAACGGTTTAGTGCACCTTAGTATATTACAAATCTGTTAGGAAGATAGTCATGTTCAATCACAGGCAGTTATGATATATTTTCAGTAACAAAAGAATTAATTAGAATTGATGTGAAAAAATGAATCAGGAAGTTAAAAATAGAATTTTATCTATATTAAAAATTACTTTTGCAACAGCATTGTTTTGCATTGTGGTATTTACACTCTATCGTGAATTATCACATATTGATTTTAAAAATACAGTTACCGTATTTAGTAAAATCAATCGCTGGATGCTCGTTGGACTATTTGCTTGTGGTGGTGCATCATTACTCTTGCTCTCTATGTATGATGTCATCTTAGTCAAATCATTAAAGATGGAAATGCCTTTATTTAAAATCATTCGAATAAGCTACATTATCAATGCTTTTAATGCCATTATAGGTTTTGGTGGTTTTATTGGTGCTGGTGTGAGAGCAGTTGTATATAAAAATTATACGGAAGACAAGAAAAAATTAGTACATTATATTTCAATCATCTTAATCTCTATGCTCACAGGATTAAGCTTATTATCTATCTTGGTTGTGTTACATGTATTTAATGCATCACATATGATTGACAAAATAAGTTGGGTACGTTGGATATTATATGTCGTTGCTTTATTTTTACCTATCTTCATCGTATACACGATTATGCGCCCAGCAGATAAAAAGAATAGATTTATGGGTGTGTATTGCACATTAGTTTCAAGTGTTGAATGGCTAGCAGCTGCATTAGTATTATATTTATCTGTATTAATAGTCGATATCCATATTTCATTTATGACTTTAATAGGCGTCTTTATTATTGCAGCTTTATCAGGATTAGTCAGCTTTATTCCTGGTGGATTTGGTGCCTTTGATTTAGTTGTACTTCTTGGTTTAAAATCATTAGACATCCCTGAGGAACAAATTTTATTAGCGCTGTTACTTTATCGTTTTGCCTATTATTTTGTACCTGTCGTTGTGGCACTATTGCTCTCTACGTTTGAATTTGGATCAACTGCTAAACGTTACTTTGAAGGTTCTAAATACTTTGTTCCGGCTAAAGACATCACCTCTTTTGCAATGTCTTATCAAAAGGATATTTTAGCAAAAATTCCATCATTATCGGTGGCTATCCTTGTTTTGATAACAAGTATCATGTTTTTTATAAATAATATGACGATTATTTATGATGGTTTATTTGATGAAAATCATCTTGTGTATTACATTGTGTTATCAATTCATACAAGTGCCTGTTTATTACTATTGTTAAATGTGAAAGGGATATTTAAACAAAGTAGAAGAGCTATTATTTTCGCAATGATCTCGATTATATTAATTTTTGGAGCAACAATTTATACATATGCATCTGCCTTATTATTAAGTTGGCTTATTGTTATGTTTGCTATATTGGTTGCTGCATACCGTCGTGCGAAAGTATTAAAGCGACCATTCAGATTACATCAATTTGTAATGTCATTTATTATGAGTGTTGTTGTGCTTTATGTGAATCATTTTATTATCTCACAAACTTTTTATGCGTTGGATGTATATCAAATAGAAATGAATACATCTGCATTGAGATATTATTTCTGGTTAACCATTCTAGTGATTATACTTGTTGTAGGTATTATTGCCTGGTTGTTTGATTATCGATTTAATCGTCCACATCAAATAAACGACTATAAACAATGTGAAACTATTATTGATTCATATGGGGGTAACTATTTAAGCCATTTGTTATACAGTGGTGATAAAGATGTTTTTATGCATAATAATGAACAAGCCTTTTTAATGTATCGTTATAAAGGTAATGCGCTTGTTGTACTAGGTGATCCTATTGGGGATACTCAAAGCTTTCAAACGCTACTCGAATCGTTTTATCAATACGCTGAACGCTTAGGCTATGACGTTATCTTTTATCAAGTAAGTGATCGATTTATGCCACTCTATCATAACTTTGGTAATCAATTTTTCAAATTAGGGGAGGAAGCTATTATTGATTTAACCCAATTTACTATTTCAGGTAAAAAGCGTAGAGGCTTCCGCGCGACACTTAATAAACTTGAAGAGCTTGAGTTTAAGTTTGAAATTCTTGAACCGCCATTTTCAAACAACCTGATGAGTAGTTTAAAAGAAATTAGTGATATGTGGCTGGATGGTCGTCAAGAAATGCACTTTTCTGTAGGACAATTTACGCCGGAATATTTATCCAAAGCACCGATTGGCGTTATTAAAGATAAAGATGATAAAATCATTGCTTTCTGTAGTTTAATGCCAACATATTATAATGATGCTATATCAGTTGATTTAATACGGTGGTTGCCGGAAATTGAATTACCACTAATGGATGGCTTATATTTACACATGTTATTGTGGAGTAAAGAAAAAGGTTACGGTGCCTTTAACATGGGTATGGCCACATTGTCTAATGTTGGTCAAATGGATTTTGCTTTTGTGAGAGAAAGAATTGCTGGACGTGTTTTTGAACATTTTAACGGTTTATATCGTTTCCAAGGATTAAGACGTTATAAAGAAAAATATAGTCCTAATTGGGAACCAAGATTTTTAGTTTATAGAAAAGACAGTTCTTTATGGTACAGCATGTTAAAAGTAATGCGTGTCATACGTCATAAATAATAAAACTAGGTGAACATCCTCTCAAGAAAAATTCAGGATAGAATATAAAGCCCAAAATAAACATATAAGATTAGCTATGAAGAAATCTATGACGATAGATTTTTTCATAGCTATTTTTTGTAAAAAGAACAGTCGGGGACATAAATCCTAGAAAAATAGCCAATAAATGACTTTTATAATTTTATTTACTGGCTTCTTTATTTACAATATTTCGTATTGTTGGCTTGCTTTCTTAGGAGACAGCTTCAAGCTTGTCCTGTTCCCTCAAAAGTCTCGCCAAAATACGGCGTATTTATTTGTAATGATACATTGAAATACTTTAAAAAATAAGGCACTTTCGTATAATTTAAT
>NZ_KV840177.1:240281-302700 GCF_001839145.1 Staphylococcus sp. HMSC62D11
CACTTTCGTATAATTTAATAAACTTCACTAAACTTCACTAAACTAAATTAACGAGGTACCTTATGTATAAAGCGATAACATGACGCAACATATGCCATTTAGTATTAATACTTTCAAACGATATCTCTCATCATATTAATGATATTATTGAAACGATACTCGAAGAAAAGATTTTGGGATTTTAATTTTAATCTATTTTATCTATATCACAGATTGATTTTAGATAAAGTAACATTAATGTAAATCTGCTTGATAATTAGCACGATCTTGTTGTTCTTTGGCATAGCGCTCAGGATTCTTTTTATAAAAGTCTTGGTGATATTCCTCTGCTTTATAAAAAGTTGAAGCAGGTAAAATCTTTGTGGCAATAGCTTTGTCAGAATATATGGTATGTTGTAATTGCTGAATGTAGTTTTCGGCAATTTTCTTTTGATCATCGTTCGTATAAAAAATAGCTGTTTTATACTGGGAACCTCTATCTTGAAACTGGCCTGCATCATCTAATGGATCAATCACTGAAAAGAAAATTTCAAGTAGTTTATGATATGAAAAAAGTGCAACATCGTATTCAATTTTAACTGTTTCATAATGACCTGTTGTACCTTTTTTAACATCTTCATAAGTTGGATTGTCAGTCGTTCCTCCCATATAGCCTGATGTTACTTTTTCAATACCTTCAAAAGTATCGAAAGGCTTTGTCATACACCAAAAGCAACCTCCGGCAAAATATGCGGTATTTATATTCATTTATACCATCCTCTCATTAGACCTTAGTACCATTTTTTCATAAATATCTTGATTTTTTTAGCTATTTTCTATAACTTTAATGTATATTATAATACATAGATAGCGTATTTTGAAGAAATTAAAATTAAGGTAGGTAGCCATGGCAGAAGAGAAGGAACAAACCAAATACAGAAGAAGTAATGGGACTACTACTTCAACTAAAAAAACTAAAAAACGTATAAAAAAATTACCCATCGCAATATTAATTGTTTTGATTTTACTTGTGAGCTTGATTGTCTATATTACAGTGAGCTATCAAAATGGAATTAAATATGCTGAAGAACATGCAAAGGATGTTAAAATTCATAAATTTAATGGCCCTATAAAAAATGATGGGAAAATTTCAGTGTTAGTGCTAGGTGCAGATAAAGCACAGTCTGGAAAATCTAGAACAGATTCTATGATGATTGTACAATACGATTATTTACACAAAAAAATGAAAATGATGTCTGTGATGCGTGATATTTATGCAGATATTCCTGGATATAATAGCTATAAGCTTAATGCAGCTTATACATTAGGTGGTCCAGAGTTATTAAGACAAACTTTGAATAAGAATTTAGGAATTAATCCTGAATATTATGCAGTTATTGATTTTACAGGTTTTGAGAAAATGATTGATGAGTTAGCGCCTAATGGGGTGCCTATAGATGTTGAAAAAGATATGTCCAAAAATATTGGCGTGTCATTAAAAAAAGGACACCATCGACTTAATGGTAAAGAGCTATTAGGATATGCTAGATTCCGTCATGATGCTGAAGGTGATTTTGGTCGTGTACGTCGTCAACAGCAAGTGATGCAAACATTAAAGCAAGAATTAGTAACACCTAGCACAGTTTTTAAATTGCCACGTGTTGCAGGTATTTTAAGAGGTTATATTAACACAGATATGCCCGATTCAGCGATTTTCCAAACAGGTATAAGTTTTGGTATTCGTGGAGATAAAGATGTACAGTCTCTGACTATACCAGTGAAAAATTCATACCAAAATATCAATACGAATAATGATGGAAGTGCCTTAGATATTGATAAACAAAAAAATAAAGAAGCTATCAAGCAGTTTTTAGATGATGATAACTAAGTATAGTAAAAACGCCAACTACGCATGTAGCTGGCGTTTTTATCGATTTTAAAGGGTTTTATTGATCAGATTTTCTTATTCCGCCTACACCATAATGATTTTTCTTCATTTCTTCAATAATCACATGAATTGCATCACGATTAGCGCCTGTTGTTTTTTCTACTGCATTAGTGACTTCTGATACTAATGCTTTCAATTGTTCATCAGAGCGACCTTCTATTAATTTTACATTTATGATTGGCATAAATAGCGCCTCCTTTAAAATTTAAGTCTATTTTAGTATAGCATGAAACCTTTATGTTTAGAACAATATTTTATAGAACATTTGTTCTTATAAGTATTGAAAAAGAACATTTGTTCGTATATAATTAAAATATCTACAGGGAGGTAGTGGGAATGTATGATTACAATTTATTAGACGATAGGGATGTCTTATGTATTGATCAAAAAAGCTTTTTTGCAAGTGTTTCATGTATAGAGAAAGGTTTAAATCCAAAAACAACAAAGTTAGCAGTAGTAGCAGATACTAAACGACAAGGCTCAGTGGTACTTGCAGCAACACCAAAATTAAAAGAATTAGGTATTAAAACAGGTTCAAGACTATTCGAAATTCCACATCGTAATGACATTTATATTATTAATCCTAGTATGAGGAAGTATTTAAACGTATCTATAGCTATTTCAAAAATAGCATTACGTTATGTTCCAGCTGAAGATTTACATCAATACAGTATTGATGAATTTTTTATGGATGTAACAGATAGTTATTATCGCTTTAATTCTACTGTTACTGCTTTTTGTGAACGCTTAAAAAAGGAAATATATGAAGAAACAGGAATTATGTGTACAGTAGGTATTGGCTCAAATATGCTGTTAAGTAAAGTAGCAATGGATACTGAAGCTAAACATACTATAAATGGTATAGCAGAATGGCGTTATCATGATGTTCCGAATAAATTATGGAATATACAACCTTTGAGAGAATTTTGGGGAATTAATAAACGGACAGAAGTTAAATTAAATAAACGTGGGATTTTTACTGTGGGAGATTTAGCAAAATACCCACATAACCAATTAAAGAAAGCATTTGGAATATTAGGTACTGATTTACATTTACATGCGAATGGAATAGATCAAAGTAAGTTACGAGATAAGCATCATATTACAAATCCTTCAATTTGTAAGAGCCAAATTTTAATGCGAGATTACACCTTTGAGGAATCTAAAGTAGTTATGCAAGAATTAATAGAAGATGTGGCAAGCAGGGTGAGAGCGCGAAAACAAATGGCAAGAACGATTCACTTTTCATTTGGCTATAGCAAAGGTGGTGGCGTGCATAAGCAATATACACTTGAAGATCCTACTAACTTAGAAAAAGAAATATTTAAAGTAGTAAACTACTATGCTAATCATTTATGCGATAAAAAAGTATTATACCGTACATTAAGTGTATCTTTAACACAACTTGTACCTGAAGATCAACGGCAATTGAATTTATTTTTTGATGAATACGAACGTAAACGAGATGAAAAATTAGCTAAAACGATTGATAATTTACACATGAAATATGGTAAAGGCATTGTATCTAAAGCTATATCTTATACTGATTCAGGTACTAAGCACGGACGTTTAGGATTAATGGCAGGACATAAGATGTAATAATTACATTGGGAGTGGGACAGAATTCATGGTGAATTCGTAGTCTCGCCCCGGCAAGGTTGACTAGGATTGAAAAAATGGTACCAGCGTATTTTCAATCCAATCAACTACT
Organism: Staphylococcus sp. HMSC62D11; assembly: GCF_001839145.1. NCBI lineage: Bacteria > Bacillati > Bacillota > Bacilli > Caryophanales > Staphylococcaceae > Staphylococcus > Staphylococcus sp. HMSC62D11. The sequence goes on from NZ_KV840177.1 coordinate 243,920, forward strand.
GACTTATGGTACATAGGTATCAAATTCATGCAAAGCTTTAATACCTTTATCACGATCTTCGGGTGTTTTAAAACTGATTTGAAGTGCACCAAGAATATCTTCACGGACTTCTAAAATTTTTAAGTTGCTTATAGAAATGTTATGTAAACTTAGAATATAAGTAACTTGGTTAATCATACCCGGTTTATCCGGAATATCTACAAATAGATCATACGCTGTATTTAATGCGCCTTGTTGTTTAAGGGGTAAAGCATCACGATATGTTTTAGCGTTAGCAAAAAACGCTTGAATTTCTTCGATTTTATCGTTTTGAATTATTGAAGATAATGCTACTAATTGTTGTTGCATATCTTGTATTAAGTTTAGAATGGCTGTTTTATTACTAATTGTAATATCGCGCCACATTTCTGCATTACTACTAGCTATGCGAGTAATATCGCGAAAACCACCAGCAGCAAGTTGTTTAACTAATTTATGTTTTGTAGATTGATTTGCATTTAAATGCACCAAACTAGCTGCAATAATATGGGGTACATGGCTAACAGCTGCAGTGACAATATCATGTTCTTTTGCTGTTGTTTCAATAAATTTAGCTGAAGTAGAGCTAAATAATTGTTTCAAATATTGAGCAGCATCGCGATTTTTAGTTGAATTATAAACGAGAACGTAATATGCATTTTCAAATAAATGCTTTTTAGCATTTAACACCCCAGACTTATGACTACCGGCCATTGGATGGCCACCTACAAGGTGTATATTATGATGCAATAGTCGATTTTCAAATTCTAAAACGTTTGTTTTTGTACTCCCAGTATCAGTAACAATTAGGTTAGCCTGAGTGTTAAATAGATGTAATTGAGCTAAATAACGAATCGTTTGTTGAACAGGCGTTGCAAAAATTAAAACATCTGCTTGTTCAACGGCAATGCGATAATCGGTTATTTTAGTATCAATAATACCCATAGAATATGCTTTTTCTAACTGAGAAATATCTGAATCATATGCAGAGATATGAAGATTACTGTGATAATACTTTAAATTACTTGCCAAGCTACCGCCAATTAAGCCTAGTCCAATAAAAACAATATTGTGCATTAAGAATCACCTTATTCAAAATTTTCAGAATAAAAACATTGTAAAGTAGATGGAGTAATTAATCAAATATAATTAGGGGAGTAAAAGGTATAGTAATCTGTAATTTAAAAAAGGGATATATGCGTGACTGAAAATACTTTAGAAACAATCCAGACACTAATTGAAATTGGTAGTCCAACAAGAAATGCGACAGAAGCAATATCATTAACAGTTAGTTTATTCGACACGGATAATTAATAAAGCTGCATTACTTATAATAGTAAAAGGGAGAACTGTGAAATTCAAACTGAATCAGGAGAAATCTTTATAGGAATAATATATTTTACATGAAACAAATGTTCATGTTTATAAAGACAGCAATAAACAGTCTCTATAGACGATAAACATATGGAAGTGCGCATTGGTGAGAGAACACAATCAGCATAAGAAACTAGAGATTTAGGTATAGAAGTGGGGGATGTATGAGTTTTGATTCAAGGACAAAAATTACAAAATTAGAGTTTATTAAAGCGTGCCAGCAAAATTTCAGGTTTTGCCGACACGCTGTGATAACCGTTTGATAAGTGTTTTTTTATTTATTGCTTTCTAATTCAATTATAATAATGCTTTAAATTGAATATTTGAAGGTTGTTCAAAAGCATCATCAAAACCGCGTGGGTGATGGTATTCTATTTTATCTTTGTCTTCTGGATAAGTATATTTACCACCAACTTCCCATATGAAAGGATGGAATTGATACTGTAAGCGATCTTTGCGCATTTTCCAGAGTTCTATAATTTCATTTGTAGATGCCATGAAATTAGACCAAATATCATAATGTACTGGAATAATTACTTTCGCATTTAAGTTTTCTGCCATACGTAAAAGATCAATCGATGTCATTTTATCTTGAATACCTACAGGATTGTCACCATAGTTATTGAGTACAACATCTATTTTGAAGTCTTTACCGTGCTTGGCAAAGTAATTTGAAAAATGTGAGTCAGCACCATGGTAAATCGTACCACCTGGAGTTTCAAATACATAATTGACTGATTTTCGAGCCATTTCTTCGTCAGTTACTGGAAGTCCTTTTAAATTGTTGTCATTTTCTTCGCTGCCTTCAACTGGCAATGTAACAAGACAAGTTCTATCGAATGATTCTACCGCTGTTACTTTTACATCTTTAAATTCGAAGCTTTCACCTGGCTTTATTGTGATAATACGATCTTCTGAAACACCCCATTCTTTCCAGATGCGGGCACATTCATGCGGCCCCACAAATTTAACATGGTTTAATTTTGGATTGTTGAAGATTGCCGCAGCTGTATTAATATCAATATGATCACTATGGTAATGAGAAACTAGGTAATAATCTAATTCGTTTATCGCAAATGGATCAATAACCATTGGCTGTACACGAAGATTTGGTTGTAGTTTACGAACGCCTGCCATATTGGCCATTTGATGTCCTCGAACCATATCTTTAACTTTTTTAGTAGATTTGCCTCTGTTTGACCATAAGTCCATAACGATATTTGCACCTTCTGGCGTTTTGATCCAGATACCACAATTGCCTAACCACCACATTGCAAAATTACCTTCATTAACAACTTCATTTTCTATTTCTTCATTAAGCCAAGTTCCCCATTCTGGAAAGGTAGATAGAATCCATGACTCTCTTGTAATATCTTTAACATTTTTCATTATTGAATCTCCTTATATCATTATTGTTATTTAAGTATTTCAATGAATCTACTTTCTTTATGCAAATGAAATTTTAAAAATTTTTAGTTTCTAAAGTTTGGATTAATTCTTTGAGAAATAACTTTTCGATTTGATTTCGTAAGTTATATTGTTCACTTTCATCTCTAATATAATGTTTCAATATTAAATCTAGTTGATTAGAAAAATTATAAAAATTTATTTCATTACTTGAATATCTATAAGAAACGATACGTATAATATCTTCATTTGTGAGAATTGGATTAACAAATATTACGGGAATATCCGTTTCGATAGCATCACTTGTAGAAATGATAATATCTGAATTTAAAATTTCTTTAACACTATCGAATTCTTCTAAAGTAAATACAGTATCAATATATGCATTAGATATATAGGACTGGCATTGTTTTAAGAAGAATTTTCTCATGCCAATACCTTCATCGCATATAAGTGTAATTTTTTTAACTGGTATTTCACTATTTGGATTATTGTGAATTGCACCACCAAGATGTATGGCTATATAAGCTATGTCATCATCAGTCATGTGTATTAGCCAAGCTTCTTCAAGTAATGTAATACAACGCTTTGTAACCATGAATAGATAGTTGAACTTTTCTTTAATATTATTTGTAAATTGTGTATCTGAAGGAATATTGTAAGTCTTTTGATAAAGTAAAGATTTACAGTGTGTTAGAAGTTGATTCAACAACATATTTCGTTTTGAAATATTTATATTATATTCATGCTCAAAAAGCGATAAAAATAATTCTAAAGTCTCACGCATATCATCATAATCATTACTAACATTATGAATATCACTATCTTTACGCAATGATAAAAGTAAAAGGGCTATAATATTTTTTGCCATTTGATCAAAAGAAACATTAAATTCAGACTCTAAAGAGGATACAAGCTTTTCAGACACTTTATATTCAATGCGCTCTTGAACAAGTATGAAATCTTTTCTTATCAATTCATAATTGTAAGCATTAATCCCACTGTTATAAGAAACCATTAACAAATAGGGTAGTATTTGTAACATAAACTCACTATCTTTTCGATTAAGTATTTTACCTAAATCATTACTTATTTCTTTTAATAAGGTCTTTAAAAAATCCGTTTTTTCTAATGAGTGATAGTGACTAAAGCTTGTATTAGATAAAAGTTTCTCATGAATCAAAGATTTAAAAGCTTCAGATGATGATTTATGAATTTCATGCAGTATTTTATATATAAATTGAATTTTAGATAACAGATGGCATTCAATATAATATCCTCCAAACTTTTTTACACGTAGATGAATATTAAATTGTTCAAATTCTATAAGTTCTCGAATATTATTGAGATCATTTAGAATCGTATTATGTGAGACATCAACAAGTTCCATAAGTTTGTTGATTGTAATGAATTCATTTGAGATACAAATATATATGATGATTAGCCATTGGCGTTCTTCTATGCTCATAACATATTGCGTTGTATCAGATTTACTTAATAATTCTATACAGGCGCGTTTTTGATCATCGTTTAATAAAATACCAATATGTGGGTAGTTTATTATTTTCTTTGTATCGTCTGGTAATGACTGATTTATTTTTTTAAGGTGATAGTATACTTTACGTCTAGATTGACAAAGATTTTTTGAGATTTCAGTAATTGTTTCTGGTTGTTCAATTTGAATTAAGTAGTCTAGTAGAGTATGACTTGTTTTATCTAAGCTGAGTATCATAAACTATCACCTTTTTATTTAGTATTTTAATGTTATTGCTGACCGTAATAAGCGTTAGTGCCATGTTTTCTTAAATAGTGTTTATCCATAATATAACTTGGTGCATTTTCCACACACGGATTAATTTGTTTCGTATATCTGTTCATCTTGGCGACTTCTTCAAGGACAACAGAATGATAGATAGCTTGTGAAGCATTTTTACCCCATGTAAACGGACCATGATTACTAACGATAACACCAGGAATAGACGTTGGATCAAGTTTTCGTTCTTTAAAAGTTTCGACAATGACTTTTCCTGTTTCTTTTTCATAGGCATCTTCAACTTCATTATATGTCAATGAACGTGTACATGGTATAGGACCATGAAAATAATCTGCATGAGTTGTACCTAAGAATGGAATGTCTAATCCTGATTGTGCCCATCCAACTGCTTCTGTAGAATGTGTGTGTACAATCCCGCCAATTTCTGGCCATGCCTTATATAATTCAAGATGTGTTTGAAGATCAGAAGAAGGGTTAAATGATCCTTCTAATACGTTTCCTTCAAGATCTGTGACGACCATATTTTCCGGTGTGAGTTTTTCATAATCTACGCCAGAAGGCTTAATGACCACAATTCCTAAATCACGATTGATTTCTGATACATTGCCCCAGGTGAATTTAACAAGTTTGTATTTAGGAAGTTCTATGTTTCCATGATATACGTTCTGACGCATTTGTGTTAATGTTTCTGACATACTATTTTAACCCCACTTTCTCAATTAATGGATAAAGAAAAGATTGTGCAGTTTTTATAGCGTAACGTGTTTCTTCAACAGTATCATAATTTTCTGACCACATTTCAATCAGGAATGGGCCATTATAATGAATATCCTTTAATATTTTAAAAAACTTTTCCCATTCTACACAACCTTCTCCAAATGGTACATCTCTGAATTGTCCATTTGAATCTTCTGTTACTGCGTATGTGTCTTTTAAGTGTATAGAGGCAATAGATTGTCTCCCTTTATAAAATTCATCTAAAAGGTTATTGTTCCATGCAGATATATTACCTATGTCTGGATAGACGTATAGAAAAGGGGAATTAATTTCTTTTTCAATGGCAAGATATTTTTTAATTGAATTAATGTATGGATCATCCATTGTTTCGATTGAAAGAATGACTTGAGCTTCTTCTGCCCACGTACAAGCTTGTCGAAGATTCTTTATAAATCGTTTGTGAGTATCTATGGATTTTTCTTCATAATAAACATCATAACCAGCTAATTGAATATTTCGCACACCGATATCTTGCGCAAATTCTATACATTTTTTCATTAATTCCATAGATTTTTCTTCAGTATTAAAATCATTTGACCCCATTGGGAAACGCCTATGACCACTGAAAGTAATCGTAGGTATACGTATGCCTGTTTCGAAAATAGCTTTTACAAGTTCTAGTCTTTGTTCTTTAGACCAGTCTAATCTTGCTAAACGAGTATCTGATTCGTCAATAGATAGTTCGACAAAATCAAAACCGAGTTCTTTAGCGAATTTAAGTTTTTCTATCCACGTATAATGTTTTGGCAATGCTTTTTCATAAATACCAATTGGACGAGACATAATCTTACCCCCAAATACGCTTGATTTCATCTTTAAATTCACGTGCAGCAGATAGTGGGTCTTCAGCTTCTGTAAGACTACGACCAGCAATAAATGTATAAACATCTATACCTTTAAAAAGTTTAAGTGTTTCTACAGATAAACCACCCGTAACAGATACACGGAAGCCCATATCGATTAATTTTTTCACTTTTGAAAGATCTTTTTCCCCCCAACTTTCGCCATCTAATAGAGCATCGCGCGACTGATGATATATTGCTTGTTCAATACCAATATCGAGCCACTTTTGAGCTTCTTCAAAAGTCCAATCTCCATATAATTCAACTTGTATTTCTCCTTGATCACCTCGTTCTTCTTTAATAGCTTTAAGTGCAGCTTTCATTGTTGGTATAGTTGCTGAGCATATACATGTCATCCAGTCAGCTCCTTTTTTGGCGTTGTTTAAAGCTACTGTTCCGCCAGCATCTGCACATTTAGTGTCAGCGACAATTGTTTTATTAGGAAATAGTTTACTTAGTATTTCTACTAGTTCACTTCCTACCTGTAAAAGACAAACTGTTCCAGCCTCAATGATATCAACTTCATTTCCAACGAGTGAAGCAGCTTTAACCGCATCAGACATTGTTGAATGATCTAATGCTACTTGCAATTTAGGTAATTTCTTTGTCATTTCTTTTCCTACTTTCTAATTAAATTTAATATTATTTATAAATAAATTTTAAAATTTAATTCCTTCAAGATAAGGGCTATCTTTAGTTTCTTCAATTATAGAAAGGACTTCATCTTTAGTTTGACAATCATTTAAACGTCTAATTGCATCTTTTAAATCAAAAAGTGCAACAATTTGAGGTATAGCAATTGAATTATGAATTTTCGAGCTCGTTGCAGCCAATGTAAGAAGAATACTGACTTCTTTTCCGTCTGAGAACTTTACGGGTTCGTTAAGAATAATTAATGAGAATGCATCTCTTATTACACCTGCTTCAGGACGAGCATGGGGCATAGCCATTCCAGGAGTTAATATATAATATGGACCATAATGTTCCGTCGATTCAATAATTGCATCGTAATATTCAGGTTTAACAGCACCACTATCGATGAGTGGTTGTACAGATAACTTAACAGCTTCTTTCCAATCTTTCGCAGTCAAACCTAACTGAATTGAATCGTTATCAATCAAAGCTTGTTTTAAATTCATAAGTATTGTGCTCCTAACTAAAAATTATTTTAAAGCTTCTTTTAATTTAGTTTTAATTTCATTGTCATCCATTAAGTTGTCTAAGCCTATGAGTTTGCATTTTGTATAGTCTTTCATCTCTGCAATTAAATGGTTAGAAACGATGACTATATCATAATTACTAGCAATTCCTTTAGCTTCTCCTACTGAGCAAGATGCAGATTCAACATTTAATACATTTAATTCTCTTAATGCGTTTTCAACTTTCATTTTGATAACCATTGATGAACCCATTCCGTTTCCACATGCTGTAAGTACTTTAATCATAAAAATTCCTCCTAAATATAATTAATTATTGTTTTTGTTATTGATGAATCCCTGAATAATAAGCTTCTTTATTTTTAGCGCGTCTAAACTGTAATTGAGGGATAAGTAAAAAGAATGCACAAACCAAAATATAACCAGCAATACCTAAATATTTAAACATATAAGCAAATGGTACCCATGGAATGTCTAAATCGATATTTCCATGATATCCACCTGAAAGGCTAAGTAATAATACTGCTAAAGCGCCGAATGTAACTTGTATTATTCCTGAAATAAATGACAATATTATTGCTGCTCTCCAACCACCACGTTTATCTGCGTATACAGCAATAGCTGCGTTATCGAAGAATACAGGTACAAACCCCGTAATAATAAGTACTGGGTTTTTGAATACGATTAATAAGACAATCATAATGACTTGTCCAATTAAACCACTCACGAAACCAAACAGTACAGCATTTGGAGAACCAAAACCAAATGAAGCTGCTACGTCTACTGCTGGGAATGAACCAGGAAGTAATTTGTTAGAAATACCTTGGAATGCATTTGTTAATTCTCCAACGAACATTCTTACACCTTGCATTAACATAAATAAGTAAACAGAGAACGTGAATGCCGTTTGAATAACGAACATAAAGAATGATTGTTTTTCTGGCACGTATAAAGTACCACTTGTGATGACTTTAGCATTTGATAAAATATCTGGACCTAAGATGAATAAAATGGTTCCAAAGAAAACTAACATTAAAGTAGCTGATGCAACTACTGTGTCATGAAAAATACTTAGAAATTTTGGCAATTTTAAGTTATCTAAATTTTTATCTTTGTTACCCAATTTTGATGCGACTTTGTCTGTAAACCAAATCGCAAATTGTTGTTGGTGACCAATCGCAAATCCACCATTGTTTGTTAAACGTTGTGTAGGTTCAACAGTTAAATTTGAACTTACTGCCCAATATAATCCGCATATTGTACCAATACCAAACGTAGCAAGTAATGGACTTTCACGGAATGTTGGAATCAGTAAAATCATTACCGTAATTGTTGCAGCTTGTTGTACCATAATATGTCCAGTAATAAACAACGTTCTGACTTTCGTGATTTTGCGTAATGCTACTAAAAAGATATTCACAAAAAATCCTACTAAAAGTGCAGATGTCGCAATACCTACAAATTCTGGAAAGTTATTAGCGATTTTGTCATTTGCTGCAGTTAATCCAAAATAAGGGTCGATAACAGCAGCACCAATACTGAATTTGTAATTAAGAGCTGCCAGAATAGGCCGAAATGTTGTGACTAATCCGCCAGCAGCAATATCTAAAATCATGTAGCCTACAGTTGCTTTTACAGCTCCAGCAAAAACAGCATAGTACGGTTTTTTAAGTAAAGCGTAACCGAGCATTACTAACAAACCAACAAAGAAAGCTGGTTTTTGTAAGATATTCTGCGAAAACCAATTTAAGATTATTGGTATATATTCCATATTTATAACCTCCGTAGTATTAAACCTATAATGCATTGATTTACAAGAATTATTATATAAATGAATCCGCTTACATGTAAGACCAATTTGTACACACAAGAGTGTACAAATATAGTTTTTTAATATTTAATTGTTTTGTTAAAGGTATAAATAAAAATATCGCATGAAATTTATAATTAAACATGACATTTGATTTTTGAATTATGAACACTAATTTTATATATATTTTTAGTATGACTTATTTATAACAAAACATTCTTTACTTTATTCCTTAACAAGTGTTAGTTGACCAAGTTAATAATTCTTTGGTTTTTACCTATATAAATTAAAAAATATCAATAACATTAATCCTAAAATAACCAAATAAGTAAGTGAGTTAGGTTGTATAATAAATCGGACGGATGGGGAATTTTTATAACTTTTAAGAGGGTTCATGCTAGATACAACTTCATATATCAAAGCGCACGCTGAACAGTTAGCTTATCCGACACAGATAACTAATAAAGGTGCATTACTTTAGAAGGCGAGCACAATGTGAAGCAAAGCTATATATATGAACATGTAGATACAATAGCTTGAATGGTTAAAGAAATTAAGGAAGATAGCCGTTTGAACATTGATTTTATTAGTGGATTTAACTTAATAGAAGATGAGAAATGTGAAATTTAAACTGAATCAGGAGGCACATTTACAGGAACAATATGTATACATGAAACAAGTGTTCATGTTTATAAAGACAGCAATAAACGTTCTAAAGATGATAAATATATGGAAGTGCGCATTGATAAGAGGACATAATCAGCACAATAAACTAGAGATTTATGTATAGAAGTGGGGGAACTTTATGAGTTTTGATTCAAGGACACAAATTCCAAAAACGGGGTTTATTAAATCAAGACATCTGAATGATAAGTCAAGTGTAACGATGATTATTGGGTTACTCAAAAAATTAAAACACAATGATGCTACAACATATAACACAATTTTACATTTTTAATAATGAAGCAATAGGCTATGATGCTAATGCTTCAATCTCAGAATATATGATTGAAGTATAGGGCCTTAGAAATGGGGATAATGGGTGATGGTCAATCGCTGGATGAGTAGATAGTTTTAATCAGTGCAGAAGATATCTCTGGCTCATATCATAAAGTGCTTAAAAAGCATTTAGCAAAATTATGTGAAACCAATCATATTCTACTTTAAAATAGATATTTATCCTTATTACGCATCTGACGCATCGGTATTATTGAAGTCGGCTGCCTATATTAAACACGGCTTATTCTAGATCAATCTTTATTTTTAATATATTGGTAAAGCGCTTGTTTAGCATGATGATTTGCTTCTTTATTTTGTTCTCGAGGAATCCATTTGACAAATAATAAATCAAAACTAGGTTCTAATATTTTGACTTGGTCCAAATACGGTTTAAATTTTATATTTTTTACATTATCTTTTAACATAGCATCTTCGATAAGTTTAGAATCTGTATATAATAAAGCATTTGTCACATTAAGCTCACGTGCATATTCTAGAGCGCGAATAAAAGCTGCCCATTCTGCACTATGATTATCTAAAAGGCCGATATAATGCGTATAAATATGATGATTGTTATCGTCTTTTATAATAATGGCGCAACAGCTTTCACCGGGATTACCATTGGTTGCAGCATCAAAAAATATTTTAGCCATTGAAACAACACCTGCAATACTTTAAATTTATAATACAAATTTATTTTAAGAAATAACTTTGTTTATAGCAATTGAAAATTTATAGATGATATAGAAAAAGAGCGGAATAAAGTCATATGTGACCTCATATTCCGCTCATGTCTATAACTGTTAGGTATAATCAACAAGTTAGTTTATTTAAGTGTAGTCAATAATATTAAATGAATATTAGTAATCTTTATCTAGGTTAGCTATTTTACCTTTACGATACATGGATTTAGCAATGTAACCAAAAGGTACGTTTAGTATTGTAGATAAAAGTTTTAATAGGTACGTAGTAATAAAAATTTCAAACACGGCCATACCAGGTAATGTGCCTATAAATGCGATAGCCACGAATAGTGCAGTATCTATAATTGAGCTTAAAGCTGTACTACCATAAGCACGAATAATAAATGTTTTATCCGAACTGAATATCTTTTTAATCATACTAAAAATAAACACATCAACATGTTGACCAATAATATAAGCTATGATAGAACCTAGTGCGATTCTTGGTATAAGATTGAAAATCGTTTCCATGCCACTTTGCGCAATGTCTTCAGGTGCTGGAATGAAATGCAATGACATTTGCATAACAATAATCATAATTAAAGTTGAAGAAAACCCGAGCCAAACTGCTCTTTTAGCTATCTTTCGACCATAAATATCATTTAGTATGTCAGTTGCTAGATAAATCGAAGCAAACATGACATTACCAAGAGTTGCTGAGATGCCAAAAATATGAATTGTTTTTATGACCTGGATATTGGCAATGATTGTACCTATAGCAATCCAAACAATAAGGCCTTGTTTGCCAAAAGCTCGAAACATAAGTACCATTAAAATAAAAGTAACTAAAAAACTTGCTGCCCCAAATATCTCATTAAACATAGAAATCCTCCTAAATTTTGATAATGCGGGTGTTTAGAAACCGCTAAAAACAACTTATACATTTTACTTCAAAAAATTCGAATATGCAATTTAAATATAACCACATTTATAACGAATAATAAGTAAAAGCTCGTGGTAATGAGAAATAGAATAATTCAAAATTATAATAAATTAAGCTATAATGTTAACATGTATTTAAAATTAGGTGCTATTAAGCCTAAAATGACTTAAAAGGAGTGTCTGATATACTTACACATTCCGAGCAGAATGCAATTCATAAGATAGATGATTTAATGAACACGTATTGTGAACATTGTTTGTTGAAATCACATATAAGAAAGACAGAAGGTAAGACCCAAGCGCATCATTTTTGCATTAATGAATGTTCAGTGGGTAAGCAAATTAAACAAATTGGAAATGAACTGCAATAGGAGGTAAATTATGCAAATTGAAGCAATTAGCGAAACACCGAATCAAAATACAATAAAAATTACGCTGTCAGAAAAAAGAAGTGATAATAAATCAGATACTTACACGCATGCTGCAGATGGACAACCTGAATTTATTAATCGCTTATTTGATATAGAAGGTGTAACCTCTATCTTTTATGTGATGGATTTTATTTCAGTCGACAAGGAAAATGATAAAGATTGGGATGAATTAATTCCTAAAATCCAAGAAAAGTTTAATGCATAAAAGTACCGGTTAAAAATTGATTTATAATATGTCTGACGACGTACTGTTATATCTAATTAAGTTGCTGTTTAATAAATTAGAAGTATTAAAGTCATAGGCTGATCGTTAGTATATGAAGTTAAATTATAAATTAAGATGACAATTTTATATATTCAAAACGGAGCTGAAGGGTTACCTTTGTTTTGAAATAAATTGTAATGTTGAAAGAAGAAAACTATGAGGGGGAAATATCATGAATCCATATGAACAATATATGCGGGAGCTTGCACAACAAATGAAAGCTGAACTTACAGAAAATGGATTTGAAAGTTTAGAAACAAGTGATGCAGTTTCACAATATATGAATCAAGTTGGGGAAAACGATACTACTTTTGTAGTAATCAATTCTACATGTGGTTGTGCAGCTGGTTTAGCACGTCCAGCGGCGGTAGCAGTAGCAGATCAAAATGATAAAAAGCCAACACACAAGATAACTGTTTTTGCTGGTCAGGATAAAGAAGCTACACAAACTATGAGAGCGTATATTCAACAAGTACCGTCAAGCCCATCTTACGCCTTGTTTAAAGGAACTGAATTAAAACATTTTATTCCTCGTGAACATATCGAAGGACGAGATATTCAAGATATTTGCATGGATATTAAAGATGCTTTTGATGAGTATTGCAACTAAAATCTACAGTCTAAGTTGAAGTGAAATAAACTTCAATTTAGACTTTTTTAAATAAATATAAAAATGTGCGTAATCATTCTAATATTGTACTATTTCTCACTTAGCGCTGGAGATTTTCTTTTTAGTCTTTTAAGTTTTCTAGTATAATAAAACTAATATTTAACACATTTTATTTAAGAAAGGAGATTAAATAATGTTAAATCCATTTGATGCTGCATATCATGACTTATGTGAAGATATATTAGCTATCGGTAAAAATAAAGATGATCGTACGCAAACAGGAACAGTTTCCAAGTTTGGACATCAGTTGCGCTTTGATTTAACCAAAGGATTCCCATTGCTAACAACAAAAAAAGTGTCTTTTAAATTGGTGGCTACAGAGTTACTGTGGTTTATTAAAGGTGATACGAATATTAGATATTTATTACAACACAATAATAATATCTGGAATGAATGGGCTTTTGAAAAATATATTAAATCCTCTGATTATCATGGGCCAGATATGACTAATTTTGGTCATCGCTCATTGGTTGATGATCATTTCAAAGCACAATATAAAGAAGAAATGACACGATTTAAAGAAAATATTCTCACCGATGATGCATTTGCTAGAAAATATGGAGATTTAGGAAATGTATACGGAAAACAATGGCGCGATTGGGTGGACCAATACGGCAATCACTTTGATCAGTTAAAGACGGTCATTGAACAGATAAAAACCCATCCTAACTCTAGACGTCATATTGTTTCAGCTTGGAATCCTGCAGAAGTTGATACAATGGCTTTACCACCATGTCATACTATGTTTCAATTTTATGTACAAAATGGCAAATTAAGTTGTCAATTATATCAGCGAAGTGCTGATATCTTTTTAGGTGTACCTTTTAACATAGCAAGTTATGCTTTATTGACCCATTTGGTGGCGAAAGAATGTGATTTAGAAGTTGGTGAATTTATCCATACATTTGGCGATGCACATATTTATTCTAATCATATAGATGCAGTTCATACACAACTGAGTCGCAGTAGTTTTGAACCACCAACCATTCGTATTAATACGGATAAATCTATTTTTGATATTAGTTATGAGGATATCGAATTGATAAATTATCAATCACATGCAGCGATTAAAGCGCCTATAGCTGTTTGATAAACAAGCATTTAACAACTAATAGTAAAGGAGTGCAATTATGACATTATCAATATTAGTAGCACATGATCAACAACGCGTGATTGGCTATAATAACGATTTACCATGGCATTTACCTAATGATTTAAAGCATGTGAAAAAATTGTCAACAGGCAATACGTTAGTCATGGGTAGAGGAACTTTTGAATCCATTGGTAAACCTCTACCTAATCGACGTAATGTTGTATTAACACATAATCAAAATTTTCAACATGATGGTGTTGATGTTATCCATTCTATTGATGAAATATATAATTTGCCAGGTCATGTATTTATTTTTGGTGGGCAAAGTCTTTTCGACAAAATGATTGATAAAGTAGATGATATGTATATTACTGTGTTAGAAGGGAAATTTAAAGGTGATACGTTCTTTCCGCCATATACTTTTGAAGAGTGGGAAGTTGCATCTTCAGAAGAAGGTGTTTTGGATGAAAAGAATACAATTCCTCATACTTTTTTACATTTAGTTAGACGTAAGAAAAATTAGAGCTAATGGCGTGGAGCCCCAATTCACAGCTCGCAAAGCTTGATGAAATGCTTTTTAGTATTTTCTCTATGCTGAAGGCATAAAGTCGATCGCTCGCTAAATATAATTTTAGAATTCAGTTTGACTTAAGCTATAAACGTCATTAATGCGTATTTGTAATATAAATCAGTTGTACTTTATAAATAATGTTAGTATGATGCTAACTAAAGTAACAACGTGAGTGTTATGTTTAAATAATTAATCCTAAGTAATAAAGATGCAAATTTGGGTTAGATTTTGTGTCACAAACATGAATAATTAGTTAAATGTTTAAAATAAATAAAAAGTGCAATAGTGAAAAATGTACTTTTGTCAGCTTATAATAACTAACAAATAGACTTTAAAATACGTAATATGCTATTCTCCATTGAAGTTATTAATGACTGAAACGTAAAGTTATAGTCTAAAATTATACGAAATATATCATTTTTTGGGGGAAGGACTTTATGAAACAACAGGTTATTGTTACCGACTCAACTTCAGATTTAACACATCAATACTTAGCAGAGCATCAAATCCATGTTGTACCGCTCAATTTAACGATTGATGGTAAATCATACGTAGACCAGGTTGATATTTCGTCGGAAGAATATATAAACAGAATTGAAGATGAGGCTGATGTTAAAACGAGCCAACCTTCTATTGGAAAATTTATCAATAAATATGAAGAATTGGGTCAACAAGGTGTTCAAATTATTAGTATACACATGTCATCTGGATTAAGTGGTACGTATCAAACAGCAGTTCAGGCCAGCCATATGGTTGAGGCTGATGTTACAGTTATTGATTCAAAATCTATTTCATTTGGTTTAGGTTATCAAATAAAATATTTATCTGAAATTATTAATAAAGGTTATAGCACTGATGAAATTGTTCAAAAAGTGAAAGATATGCAACAAAATATTAAATTATTTGTTGTTATTGGGCAGTTGAATCAACTAATTAGAGGCGGTAGAATTAGTAAAACGAAGGGCTTAATTGGTAATATTATGAAAATTAAACCAGTTGGTACGTTAGTAGATGGCAGCCTTGAAATTGTGCATAATTCAAGAACGCAAAATGCGAGTATTAAATTTTTAAAAAAAGAAATCGCAGAATTTGTTGAAAATCACAAAATAAAGTCCATTGGTATTGCACATGCTAATGTTATTGAATTTGTTGATAAAGTAAAACATCAATTTACAGAGTCATTTGACTTTGAAAATTATGATGTTAATGTAACAACACCTGTAGTTTCAACACACACAGGCCAAGGTGCTATAGGCTTGGTTGTTTTGAGAGACTAAGTGGAATATTCTGAGTTAAAACATAAATCGTAAATGTAAATTATTAATAGCTAAAAATTAGCGTGAATTATGAGATAATTAAGGAGGCAATGATATGGCATATGCAACGTTGGCTGGTGGTTGTTTTTGGTGTATGGTAAAACCTTTCACCTCATATCCTGGTATTGAAGATGTTGTTTCTGGATACAGTGGAGGGCATATTGAAAACCCTACTTATGAACAAGTTTGTACTAATCAAACAGGCCATAGAGAAGCCGTACAAATCACGTATAATCCTGATATTACATCTTTTGAGAACATATTAGATGTCTATTTTAAAACCTTTGATCCCACTGATAATAAAGGCCAATTTTTTGATCGAGGCGAAAGCTATGAACCAGCAATTTTTTATCATGATATAGCACAGAAAAAAGCTGCTGAATTAAAAATTCAACAATTAAATGAACAAGGCATCTTTAAAAAACCAGTGATTACACCAATTATTGAATACAAAAACTTTTATCCTGCCGAAACATATCACCAAGATTACTATAAAAAGAATCCACAGCATTACGAACGGTATCAACAAGGTTCGGGACGTAAAGGTTTTATAGAATCACATTGGGGAGGACATAATGATTAAAAAGAGTAAAGATGACTTAAACGAAATGGAATATCTTGTTACACAAGAAAATGGAACAGAGCCTCCTTTTGAAAATGAATACTGGAATCATTTTGAAAAAGGGATTTATGTTGATAAAATTTCTGGGCAACCACTTTTTACATCAGAAGAAAAATTTGAATCGAGTTGTGGTTGGCCGAGCTTTTCAAAAGCTTTGAATGATGATGAAATTGTGGAATTAGTTGATAAAACATTTGGTATGGTGAGAACTGAAGTACGTTCAGAACAAGCTAATAGTCATTTAGGGCATGTTTTTAATGATGGTCCTAAAGATCAAGGTGGATTAAGATATTGTATCAATTCTGCAGCCATTCAATTTATTCCATATGACAAATTACAAGAGTTAGGCTATGGGGATTTAATCCCTCATTTTGAAAAATAGGAGTGACCTAAAATGTTTAAAAAGCTATTTGGTAAAGGCAAAGAAGTTAATAAAAATATTGAAATTTATGCACCATTAACTGGTGAATACGTAAAAATTGAGGATATTCCAGATCCTGTATTTGCACAAAAAATGATGGGTGAAGGCTTTGGTATTAATCCAACTGAAGGCGAAGTGGTTTCTCCAATCGAAGGGAAGGTTGATAACGTATTCCCAACAAAACACGCAATCGGATTAAAAGCGGATAATGGTTTAGAACTATTAGTCCACATTGGTTTAGATACAGTTCAGCTAGATGGAGAGGGCTTTGAAGTATTAGTAAATAGCGGTGACACTGTTCAAGTTGGAGATCCTTTAGTGAAATTTAACTTAGAGTATATTAGCAATAATGCTAAGTCTGTAATATCTCCAGTTATTATTACAAATACTGATCAAACAAGCGCTATCAATATCAATGATGTCAACGCTATTGTCAAAGGTGAAACAAAAGTAGTTGATGTGACAATGAAATAATGAAAGATTATTCATTCTATCATTTTGCCTTAACAGCACGTGGACGTAAAGGTGACAAAGGAAAATTAGCTGAACAAATTTTTAATGATTTATCATTTCCAAAGCATGAAAATGATTTTAATAAACTATCAGAATATATAGAAACGCAAAGTGAATTTACGATTCCAATGTATGTGTTTGACGATTTATATGAAGAATACTCTGAGTGGCTAAAATTTTAATCTAAATTTCTATAATATTTAATTATAGAGGTTGAGACGCATCGTATTTTTATGCTCCCAACCTCTACTTTTTTATTTGCGTTTATTGACGAGAAACGACATACTGATAATATCCAAAAAGCCTTAAGAAGGTCATGAGGGAATAGTTACATAGAGGGAAGTGTTAAAGTGAGTCAAGAAACTGAACATCAACAAATCGACGAAATGGATGAGCATAAAAGTGTGAAATTCAGATTTTGGAAATTTGTAGTACTACAACTCGTTATAATTTTAGCTACGATAGCAATTACAGTTTGCATTACTTTAGCTATCAGTCATAAAGTGAGTGGGCTCACAAAAGATGAGCGACAAGCGATGAATAAAATTCAATTTGTATATAAGACATTAAACAATGATTATTATAAAAAACAAAGTCCTAATAAATTAACTGAAGCTGCAATTGACGGTATGGTCAAAGAGTTGAAAGATCCATATTCTGAATATATGACTAAAGAAAAAACAGAGTCATTTAATGAGGGAGTTTCTGGTGATTTTGTTGGTATCGGTGCTGAAATGCAGCAAAAAAACAATCAGATTATGGTAACAAGTCCAATGAAATCATCTCCGGCTGAGAAAGCAGGTTTACGACCTAAAGATATAGTAACTAAAGTTAATGGTAAATCTGTTGAAAAGCAAAGATTAGATCAAGTAGTGAAAATGGTTAGAGGTAAAAGAGGCACAACTGTAACTTTAACGATCAAACGCGGTTCTGAAGAAAAAGACATAAAAATTAAACGAGATAAAATTCATGTTAAGAGTGTGGAATATAAGAAAAAAGGACAAATTGGAGTTATTACCATAAATCGCTTCCAAGAAAACACTTCTGGAGAATTAAAATCAGCAATTTTAGATGCACATAAACAAGGTGTACACAATGTCATATTGGATTTACGAAATAATCCAGGTGGCTTATTAGATGAAGCCGTGAAAATGGCGAATATTTTTATAGATAAAGGTAAACCCGTAGTTAAATTAGAAAAAGGAAATGACAAAGAAACAATCGATACTTCAAATGACTCATTAAAAGAAGCGAAAGATATGAAATTTTCGATTTTAGTGAATGAAGGTTCGGCAAGTGCATCTGAAGTATTTACTGGCGCATTAAAAGATTATGGTATAGCTAAGGTATATGGTTCAAAAACATTTGGTAAAGGGATTGTTCAAACAACAAAAGAATTTAAAGATGGTTCTTTACTAAAATATACACAAATGAAGTGGTTAACACCTAAGGACCATTATATTCATGGTAAAGGTATTCAACCAGATATCAAATTAGATACGCCTAAATACCAATCATTAAATGTCATTCCGAATGATACAAGCTATCATAAAGGAGACAATAATAAACATGTGAAAGCTATGAAGATTGGTCTAACAGCATTAGGATATAAAGTAGATAATGAATCTAAAGACTTTGACGACAACTTAGAACAAGCAATTAAAGCATTTCAACAAGATAATAACTTAACTGTAAATGGACAATTTGATAAGGAAACAAATGATAAGTTCACAGTACAATTGGTTGAAAAAGCAAATAAAGAAGACAAAGTTCTAAATGAACTTTTAAAAAAATTAAAATAAAGAGGTGTTCTTAACATGATTAGATTAGCAATTAAGAATGATTTGCCATACATTGAAGCATTAGTAGAAACTGCCAAAGAAATAATGAAAGAATTTAATAATAATCAATGGGATGACAAATATCCTGCGCGAGAACACTTTGAAGAAGATATTGCGAATCAAACATTATATGTACTAGAGGACAATGATGAAATCCAAGGCTTTATTGTTGTCGACCAACAACAATCAGAATGGTATGATAAACTTGACTGGCCAGTTAAACGGGAAGGCGCATATGTTATTCATCGCTTAGCTGGAAATCCTGAATATAAAGGTGCTGCAACTGAATTATTTAAATTTGCTGTTAATTTAGCAACAGATCACGGTATACATGTTATTTTGACAGATACATTTGCATTGAATAAACCTGCACAAGGTTTATTTGAAAAATTTGGTTTTACAAAAGTTGGAGAAGCTGAAATCGACTATCATCCATTTGATAGAGGTGCGCCATTTTATGCCTATTATAAAAACATTTAAGAATAGAGGTTATAATTATGACTAAAATTGCATTTACAGGAGGCGGAACAGTGGGTCATGTATCAGTAAACTTAAGTTTGATACCCACTGCGTTAAATCATGGATATAGTGCATTTTATATTGGTTCAAAAGCAGGAATTGAGAAAGAAATGATAGAATCTCAATTACCTGATATTGAATACCATGCTATTTCAAGTGGTAAATTACGTCGCTATATTTCTGTTGAAAATGCTAAAGATATTTTTAAAGTGGTAAAGGGAATATGGGATGCTCGCCGCATACTTAAAAAAGAAAAACCTGATTTGTTGTTTTCTAAAGGCGGATTTGTCTCAGTTCCAGTGGTTATTGCTGCTCGTACTTTAAACATACCCACTATTATTCATGAGTCTGATTTAACACCAGGATTAGCGAATAAAATTAGTCTAAAATTTGCGAAAAAGATTTATACAACATTTGAAGATACACTGAACTACTTACCAAAATCAAAGGCTGATTTTATTGGTGCAACCATACGTGAAGATTTAAAGCATGGTCATGCTTCAAGAGGGTATGAATTAACTCAATTTGATAAAGATAAAAAAGTCTTATTAGTAATGGGAGGTAGTCTAGGAAGTAAAAAATTAAATAGTGTTATTCGTGAAAATTTAGAGGCACTGCTCGAAGATTACCAAATTATCCATCTAACAGGTAAAGGACTTATTGATGGCTCGATTCAAAAAGAAGGTTACATACAATATGAATTTGTGAAAGAAGAATTGACGGATCTGTTAGCTATTACAGATACTGTAGTTAGTCGAGCTGGATCAAATGCAATATACGAATTTTTAACGCTGCGACTGCCAATGTTATTAATTCCTTTAGGTTTAGACCAATCACGTGGTGACCAGATTGATAATGCAAAATATTTCGAATCAAAAGGTTACGGGCGTGTCGTTTTAGAAGAAGAACTATCATCAACTAAGCTATTAGAGCAGCTAGGAGATATTGAAGCATCACGAGATAGTATAATGAATCATATGTCAGACTATCAAGAAAGTTATACCAAAGAAGATTTATTAAATAAAATCATCGATGATGCACTCAGTCATTAAGAGGGGGAAATTTTGTGAACCGCACGAAGCGCATTTCATTGCTCATTATTTTTACATTAGTGTTTGGAATAATAGCTTTCTTTCATGAGTCTCGTTTGGGAAAGTGGATTGATAATGAGGTTTACGAATTTATTTATGCTTCAGAAAGTTTTATCACGACATCTATATTATTAGGTGCAACCAAAATTGGTGAAGTGTGGGCCATGTTGTCACTTTCTCTAATGCTGATTGCCTATCTCATGCTTAAACGTTGTAAAATAGAAGCACTCTTTTTTGTACTAGTTATGGGACTATCAAGTATACTCAATCCGGTGTTAAAAAATATATTTGACCGTGAAAGACCAACTTTATTGCGATTAATTGATATCACTGGATTTAGTTTTCCAAGTGGACATGCTATGGGTTCGACCGCATTCTTTGGAAGCGTGATGTTTATTATTAACCGTAAAATGTCTGGCGCTGATAAAGGTATTATTATTGGCTTATGTGCATTAATGATTTTGATGGTATCCATCTCTAGAGTTTATTTAGGAGTTCATTATCCTACAGATATTGTTGCCGGTATCATTGGTGGGGTATTTTGTATTGTTTTATCAACGCTAATTTTAAGAAAAAAACTCTATAACATTACAAATTAAAAAATCAATGCAAGTTAAATCATTAACTATCATTTTAAATAGCCAAAACTAATCAGCCAGGACAAAATATCTTTGACTGGGGCCCCAACAGAGAGAAATGCGAAGCGCATTTCACCAAACAAAGCAAGTTGGGGTGCGGGGCCCCAACAGAGAGAATTTCGAGAAGAAATTCAACAAGCAAA
This sequence comes from Staphylococcus sp. HMSC62D11, assembly GCF_001839145.1. Classification (NCBI taxonomy): domain Bacteria; kingdom Bacillati; phylum Bacillota; class Bacilli; order Caryophanales; family Staphylococcaceae; genus Staphylococcus; species Staphylococcus sp. HMSC62D11. The sequence continues at coordinate 265,837 of NZ_KV840177.1, forward strand.
GCAGGTTGGGGTACCTAAAGCTATCCCCTTAGCAAGTGAGCCAACAATATAAAGTATTCAATATAAAGAAGCACAAAGATGATTTATTTCACATCACCTTTGTGCTATTTTTTGGAATTTATATTCCAATTTTTTCTTAACATTCCGAGTTATACGATTAGGAATGTCAGTGTCAAAATATAGATTAAAAGCAGCTACCATTAGGGAGCTGCTTTTATGTACACGTTTAGCGTTATTGTAAGCTTTACGTTAGTCTTTTAAGGGCATATAAAAGGGGAATTCGAAAATGATCAATCCATAAGAACGAATATGTGGGGGGAGTTCTATTTGGTATTGATAATCATTTTCAATTATTATTATACATCATTGATAATGATTGTCAATTAGAAAACTGAAATTTTTATGATAAATTTTTGAAAGTTAATCATAAATCTTAGACTATGGTTGGTGGTTAAATATTTTGTATTATAATAAAATAGAAAAGTCAGGTAGTGAAATAAAGAGTGTAATGCAAAAGAGGTGGAGAAATGGCAAATATTTTAATTGTCGAAGATGAACAAAATTTAGCTCGTTTTCTAGAGCTGGAATTAACGCATGAAAATTATAAAGTGGACATAGAGAATGATGGGCAAAGTGGTTTAGATAAAGCGTTAACCAAAACATATGACTTGATTATATTAGATATAATGTTGCCTCATATTAATGGTTTAGAAATCTGTAGAAGAATTCGTCAGCAATACACGACACCCATCATTATTATTACAGCAAAGAGTGAAACGATGGATAAAGTAACTGGCTTGGATTATGGGGCAGATGATTATATTGTAAAACCATTTGAAATTGAAGAATTATTTGCTCGAATACGAGCGATTTTACGCAGACAACCCCAGAAAGATGTTATCGATATTAATGGTATTATTATTGATAAAAATGCTTTTGAAGTAACCGTGGACGGGACACAACTAGATTTAACTAAAACAGAATATGATCTTTTGTATGTTCTTGCAGAAAATAGGAATCATGTCTTGCAACGCGAACAAATACTTGATCATGTATGGGGATATGATAGTGAAGTTGAAACGAATGTTGTAGATGTTTACATCAGATATTTAAGAAATAAGTTAAAGCCTTTTAATAAAGAAAGAACGATTGAAACAGTCCGAGGCGTAGGATATGTGATACGATGATAAAACAACGTAAACTAAAATATAAATGGATGATTATTACAACTTTGATTATGTTCTTAACAATCTTGTTATTCTGTCTAGTGATTATCTTTTTCTTGAAAGATACCTTAAAAGATGGTGAATTAGATGAAGCTGAAAGAAGCTCAAAAGATATAGCTAATTTATTGGAGTCTAAACCTATTGATACAATTTCTCCATTAGACATTAGTGCATCGCTGGAGAATTTTCAAGAAGTATTAATCTATGATCATAATGGAAAAAAACTATTTCAAACTGCGAACAATAATGCTACACACTTTTATCCTGCTTTCGATAAGGATAATCATGACCGCATAAAAATTATGAGCAGAAATGGTGAAGACTATATTGTGTTGACTGAAACAATTGATACGCCAAGCTTTCATGGTTATACAGTATTAGTGCATTCCCTACAAAAATTTAATAATACTGTAGGTTCAATATATGTTGTTGCTTTAGTATTTTGTATTATTGCAACTATCATTACAGCAGGCATTAGTTACATATTTTCATCACAAATCACAAAACCAATTGTGACTATGTCAAACAAAATGATTCAAATCCGGCGTGATGGTTTTCAGAAAAAATTAGAATTAACAACTAATTATGAAGAAACAGACAACCTTATTGATACATTTAATGATATGATGCTACAAATCGAAGAGTCATTTAATCAACAGCGGCAATTTGTAGAAGATGCTTCGCATGAATTGCGTACACCACTTCAAATTATTCAAGGCCATCTTAATTTAATTCAGCGCTGGGGTAAAAAAGATCCAGCAGTGTTAGAAGAATCACTCAACATTTCCATTGAGGAAATGAATCGAATTACAAAGTTAGTTGAAGAGTTGTTGTTATTGTCAAAAGATAATGTTACACATTCAGCCAATGAACATGAACCAGTTGATATAAACATAGAAATAAGAACGCGTATTAAATCTTTAGAGCAATTGCATCCTGATTACAACTTTGAACTTAATTTATCACCCAAACAATTACTTCTATATATGAACCGTCATCAATTTGAACAATTATTGCTTATTTTTTTAGATAACGCTATGAAGTATGATACAAAGCGTAAGAAAATTAAAGTTGAAACACAATTACGCAATAAATTAATTACCATTAAAATCACGGATCATGGTCAAGGTATACCAAAAGCAGATCAAGAATTCATATTTGACCGTTTTTACCGTGTTGATAAATCTCGTGCCCGTAGTCAAGGTGGAAATGGGTTGGGGTTGTCTATTGCTGAAAAATTAGCGACTGCAAATGGTGGATATATCACTGTTGATAGTGAAGTTAACCAATATACTACATTTACTATTCAATTTGAAAAAGACGCCAACCTTGCATAATCGTATAAGAAATGGTGAATTATGCATTTTCTTTATTTATAAACAACAAAATTAAATGCCTGAAAAGGTTAGCAGAATCACATTTTGAATGGGTTCTGCTTTTTATTTTTTAATCCATATATGTACTTTATCAATGCATAAATTAATGCTATTATTAACGTGTAAGCGTTTAACTATTATGTGGAGGGTATCATATGACAAAGGATAAGACAGATGTTACAGAAGCACCTGTAAACTTTGGCGCAAATCTTGGTTTAATGCTTGATTTGTATGATGATTATTTGCAAGATCCATCATCTGTGCCTGATGATTTACAAGTGTTATTCGGAACAATAAAAAATGGTGAAGCTCATACTATAGCTCAGCCAGCCACAGATGGGAGTGGTGACTTAACGGATGATAGCACAATTAAGCGAGTAATGCGCTTGATTGATAATATTAGGCAGTATGGCCATTTATTAGCAGATATATATCCGATAAATCCTCCTAAAAGAACACATTTACCTAAATTAACAATCGAGGATTTTAATTTAGATAAACAAACTCTAGAAGGTATAACAGCAGGCATTGTTTCAGATCATTTTAAAGATATATATGATAATGCCTATGAAGCAATTAAACGTATGGAACAACGTTATAAGGGGCCAATTGCTTTTGAATACAATCATATAAATAATAATAAAGAACGTACGTGGCTAAAACGTCGAATTGAAACGCCGTATAAAGCTACATTAAATCATGATCAAAAAAGGCATTTATTTAATACTCTCGCACACGTTGAAGGTTTTGAAAAATATTTGCATAAAAACTTTGTTGGTGCAAAACGATTTTCTATTGAAGGCGTGGATACATTAGTGCCCATGTTGCAGCATACATTGAGACGAGCGGCTGAAGAAGAAATTCAGAATATTCAAATTGGCATGGCACATCGAGGTAGATTAAATGTTTTAACACATGTGCTGGAAAAGCCATATGAAATGATGATATCGGAGTTTATGCATACTGATCCAATGAAGTTCTTACCTGAAGATGGTAGCTTAGAATTAACTGCTGGATGGACAAGTGATGTGAAATATCATTTAGGCGGAGTCAAAACAACGGATACGTATGGTATTCAGCAACGTATTTCATTAGCGAATAATCCAAGTCATTTAGAAATTGTAGCACCGGTAGTTATTGGAAAAACGAGAGCAGCACAAGATAACACACATGGCGTAGGAAAACCTACGACAGACTATCATCAATCTATGCCTATTATTATTCATGGTGATGCTGCTTACCCAGGTCAAGGTATTAACTTTGAAACAATGAACTTAAGCAATCTTCACGGTTATTCCACTGGTGGCACATTGCACATTATTACAAATAATAGAATTGGCTTTACAACAGAACCGATTGATGGACGATCTACAACATATTCAAGTGACGTAGCGAAAGGTTATGACGTTCCTATTTTACATGTTAATGCGGACGATGTGGAAGCAACTATTGAAGCTATTGATATTGCGCTTGAATTTAGAAAGGAATTTCATAAAGACGTTGTTATTGATTTAGTCGGTTATCGTCGCTACGGACATAATGAAATGGACGAACCATCAATTACGAATCCAGTGCCTTATCATAATATTCGTCAGCATGACTCAGTGGAATTATTATATGGCAAACAATTAATTGATGAAGGTGTTATCTCTGAAGATTATATGAATGAAACAATTGAACGTGTGCATAAAGAGATGCGTGCAGCACAAGATAAGATCGATAAAACAGATAAAATGGATGACCCTGAAATGGCTAGACCAAGTGCACTACAAGCGCCATTAGAAAGTAAAACAGCATCATTTTCAGTTGAAAAGTTAAAAGAAATCAACGATGCGATGTTATCTTATCCAGAGGGATTTCATATATTAAAAAAATTAAATAAAGTATTAGAAAAGCGTCGAGAACCATTTGAGAAAGAGGAAGGATTAGTTGATTGGGCTCAAGCAGAGCAACTTGCATTTGCGACAATACTGCAAGATGGGACTTCAATACGTTTAACTGGACAAGATAGTGAGCGTGGTACGTTCAGTCATCGCCATGCTGTATTACATGATGAAGAAACTGGAGACACATACACGCCATTACATCATGTGCCACATCAAAAGGCGACGTTTGAAGTCCATAATTCGCCACTTTCTGAAGCAGCAGTAGTTGGATTTGAATATGGCTATAATGTTGAAAATAAAGAAAGTTTTAATATTTGGGAAGCACAATATGGAGACTTTTCAAACATGGCACAAATGATGTTTGATAATTTTATGTCAAGCGCACGAGCAAAGTGGGGAGAACGAAGTGGCCTAACATTATTTTTACCACATGCTTTTGAAGGACAAGGACCAGAACATTCATCAGCACGGCTAGAACGTTTTTTACAATTAGCTGCAGAAAATAATAGCACTGTCGTTAACCTATCAAGCGCAAGTAATTATTTCCATTTATTACGTGCTCAAGCAGCAAGCTTAGGAACACAAGCCATGAGACCATTGGTTGTAATGTCACCAAAAAGTTTATTGCGCAATAAAACAGTAGCACAACCTATTGATAAATTTACTGAAGGGCAGTTCCAACCAATTCTTACCGAGACTTATAATCCTAAAAAAGTGAAAAAAGTTGTACTGGCTTCTGGAAAAATGTTTGTCGATTTGAAAGAATATTTGGTTAAGAATCCAGATGAACAAATATTATTAATTGCTGTTGAACGTTTATATCCATTCCCAGAAGATGAGATAAAGGCAATATTTGATACATTACCGCATATCGAAAGTGTATGTTGGGTACAAGAAGAACCTCAAAATCAAGGTGCATGGTTATATGCATATCCACATCTTAAATCTATCACACCAGAACAAATTAATTTAAACTATCATGGAAGAATTAAACGCGCAGCTCCGGCTGAAGGCGATGGCGAAATTCATAAACTTGTGCAAAGTAACATTATTAAAAGTGTCTTAAAACGAAACTAGGGGGAAATTATTTATGCCAGAGGTTAAAGTTCCGGAATTAGCAGAATCAATTACAGAGGGGACCATTGCAGAATGGCTTAAAAATGTTGGCGATTCTGTTGAAAAAGGAGAAGCAATTTTAGAATTAGAAACAGATAAAGTTAATGTGGAAGTTGTATCAGAAGATGCAGGTGTGATTCAAGAACAACTTGCTAATGAAGGTGATACTGTTGAAGTAGGACAAGCCATTGCCATTGTTGGAGAAGGTAGTGCTGAAGCGAAATCAGCAGAAGCTTCAAAATCTGACGCTAAGGCTGAATCTAAAGGTGAGTCGGAGTCAGAAACAACTACAGATACAGCTAACGAAGACACAACTCGTGATCATGAACAGCGACAAGATGAAGCTGAAAAAGCAGATCGTTCTGACGAAGTAAAAAAACATACTCAACGTGTAAATGCCACACCTTCAGCACGTCGTCATGCTTTAAAACAAGGTGTAGACCTTGCTGAAGTAGCAGGTAAATCTAATGATGTCGTAAGAAAAGAAGATATTGATCAACGTCAACAACAGTCATCAAATAAAAAAGCAGAAACGGCACAAAGAAAAGCGCCAGAAACATCATCATCTTCGACACCAAACAAACCAGTTATTCGTGAAAAAATGTCTCGTCGTAAGAAAACAGCAGCTAATAAATTGCTTGAAGTATCAAATAATACAGCAATGTTAACGACATTTAATGAAGTTGATATGACGAATGTGATGGAATTACGTAAACGTAAAAAAGAAAAATTTATGCAAGATCATGATGGTACAAAATTAGGATTTATGTCATTCTTCACAAAAGCAGCAGTAGCCGCGTTGAAAAAATATCCAGAAGTCAATGCTGAAATTGATGGAGATGACATGATCAAGAAACAATATTATGATATTGGTATAGCTGTATCAACAGATGATGGTTTATTAGTTCCATTTGTAAGGGACTGTGATAAGAAGAATTTTGCAGAAATCGAACAAGAAATTGCTAATTTAGCAGTTAAAGCGCGTGATAAAAAATTAGGCTTAGACGACATGGTAAATGGATCATTTACAATTACTAACGGTGGTATCTTCGGTTCAATGATGAGTACGCCAATCATCAATGGTAGTCAAGCAGCAATATTAGGTATGCATTCAATTATGACACGTCCAATTGCAATTGATAAAGATACAATTGAAAATCGACCAATGATGTATATTGCTTTAAGCTATGATCACAGAATTATTGATGGTAAAGAAGCAGTAGGTTTCTTGAAAACAATTAAAGATCTCATTGAAAATCCAGAAGATTTATTATTAGAATCATAATTACGCATTAACTAATATGATATATCTTTATAAGAGCAGGTTTGTCATTTGATGGCCTGCTCTATTTATTTTTAGTACTAATTTAAAATATAAAGATTAGTTATAAATGTAATTGAATCGTTATCTTGCATGAATAGTGTTAGTTCTTTTAAAATGAAACAGCTCAAAATAATTTGCTGGTTGGGGAGAAGCGAAAAAATGAATGGCGTACTTCAGAACCTCATCATATAAATCATTTAAGAAATAAGTTATAATGACAATGAAATGAATAAAATAGGGGTGTCTTTTATGAGCGGACTGAGAAGTGTCACGATTGGGACAAGTGATATGATGAGTACAAAGGCTTTATTTAAAGATATAGTTGGTATGAATATTGTTGATAAAAACAACGCATTGCGCTTTGGCGATGCAAATTTAAGTCCAGGTACACGATTACATTTTGTTGAAGTACCGCATAGTGATTATCGTAATCAACATATTGCTAGTGTTGGATTTCGTACACCTACTGATGAAGGTTTGATAGAATATCAGGAAATATTTAAGAGCCATAATATTACTTTTGGTGATATGTCTGAATTAAATGGACATAAACATTTTAATTTTATGGATAAAAACCAACAAATTTTTGATATTTATTCAAATGAACATAATGTTGGTATTCAATTAGGTATGCCTGATTTTGATAGCTCAGTTAATCCTTTGCATCAGGTTCAAGGGCTAGGACCGGTAATCCTTCAAGTGAATGAGTTATCTGTGACGACATCATTGCTTACACATGTCTTTGGATTGCATCATTTTGCAGAATATGAATCCTCAGAATTCGAAAATAAAAAAATCCAAGTATTTAAAATTGGAGATGGTGGTTTAGGTGGGGAAATACATTTATATCAAGCAGAACCACAAATCGAAATGACTGAAGAGGGTGTTGTAGAACAAGTAGAATTTGCTACTCAAGATGTACAACAATTTAATCAAGCCTTGTCTGATCTTAAAGAAATAGGGGTACCTTATCAAACACTAAATCAAGGTGATGTTAAATCGATACGCATCACTGAAAATAGTGGTATTTCATTTATTTATACATTAGAAAATTAAAATTCATATAAATTGTACAAAGGAAGGTCATGTAATATGCTACACGAAACATGGAAAACAAAAACACCAATTAAACAAGTTGAAGTGGTTAATACAGATGCTAAAAAATTTACAGTATCCGATATGTTAACTATAGGACAACGATATGATGTTATTAATGAAACAGAAGAATATTATCAAATTATTGATAATTCTGGATTAGTTGGTGGTTATTATAAAACGTACTTTAAAGAAGTATAGAAAATAAGTTTAATGTAATTGTACAATAACTTAATAATAAATATAGGATCTAGTCTGAGTACAGTGATAATTGTTCCTTTCCTAGGTCTTATTTTCATTTAATTAACTAAAGGAGTTCATAAATTAATGGTACAAAATCAATATAAAAATTCAGATGAATCGGTTTTTAATGATGCGAAGGCGCTATTTGAATTGAATAAAAATATTTTATTAAAAGGCCCTACAGGATCTGGTAAAACAAAATTAGCAGAAACTTTAAGTGAAGTCGTTCATATTCCAATGCACCAAGTAAACTGTTCTGTTGATTTAGATGCAGAGAGCTTATTGGGGTTCAAAACGATTAAAACAAATGACCAAGGTGATCAGGAAATTGTTTTCATTGACGGACCAGTCATTCGTGCTATGAAAGAAGGTCATATTTTATATATTGATGAAATCAATATGGCCAAACCCGAAACATTGCCAATATTAAATGGTGTACTTGATTACCGACGCAAATTAACAAATCCCTTTACTGGTGAAGTAATTGAAGCAGCTCCTGGATTTAATGTTATTGCAGCGATAAATGAAGGATATGTAGGGACATTACCAATGAATGAAGCGCTTAAAAATCGTTTTGTTGTTATTCAAGTAGACTATATTGATGGGGACATATTAAGTAATGTGATTAAAGAGCAAAGTCGTTTGCAAGACGATAAAATTATTGCGCAAATCATCAAATTTAATGAAGACTTAAGAACCATGTCAAAACAAGGCCAAATTTCTGAAGAAGCAGCTAGTATACGTGCTTTAATAGATTTAAGTGATTTAATTACAGTTATGCCTATTGAACGTGCCATACAGCGAACAATTATCGATAAACTAGAAGATGAACGTGAACAACAGGCAATTAAAAATGCAATCGAATTAAACTTTTAGAAAGGGATAGTTGATTATGAGCGATCGTTTTATAAAATTTAATGATGAGCAACTAGATGCTAAACAAGTGATGATGTTGCAAGATTTAGCACGCTTGCTCTTAAAAAACGAACAGACAACCGTTAAAATTCAAAAATTCCCTTATTATGATCCAATGAATAATACATTGATTACAAGCTGGTTTTGGTCTCATCGACCTAAACAAATTGAACGTGCAGGTTTAAAAACAGACGTCATGCTCGCAGCTTACGGTTACAAATTGATGGACGAAAAAATAGTTAATGAGGTTATTCACGACAAAGCATTTAAACATCCTAAATTTTATCAGCAAATTTTTCGATTATTAGAAGATTCACGAGTATTTAATCATATACGTAACGATCGACCTAGTACTGCTAAGATTATAGATTTACGTCTGCAAACGCGTTTGTCTTATACTGAATCACAAATTAAATTTTATAAGACTAAAACCGTGTATACAGATTTGCTATTTTTATATTTAGAACGCGCATTTTTAACTCAAAATTTCTTTGAGATTCCAACAATTCATGCACAAATAGATGATATATTAAATCATATGTTCCAATATTTGCCTAACTTCTTCCAAAATAGATCTTCTGAAGATAATATGTACCTCGCACAACGTATTATGTTTCAAGTGGATGATATACTAAAGGAAGATATGCTGAATGAATATTATCATTTACCTAAAAAGGTATATGAAGCAATACAAGAAATGACATTTGAAGAGTTAAAACGTACTGATGCAGCTAATGTAGATGGACATGATAATACAAATGAAGAAACCGATTCTGAGTCTGCTGAAGCCGATACAAATGCGGAAGATAGTAAGTCAGAAGGTGGCGCTTATCTAGAAATGGAACTTCACGAAGGCGAAAACAGTGATGTCATGAGTGACAATGATACAGCACGTGAAGGAGATTCATCTGACGATATGACAGATATGATGACTAAAAAAGGACGTGGCTCTGAAAGTACGCTGGATAACCAAGAAGGTGGTGCCATTGGTCAAAATGCTTCGTTTGCACTAAAAGGTATCAATGAAAATGTTGAAATTAAATGGCAAATTCCTGATATCTTACCAGAATATTTGATGCAGTATCAAACCGTTAAATCAGATGTCCAATTTGAAACAAAAGATTTAATACAAATTATAAAAAAAACAATTGAGCGTGAGCATCAAGATGAGCGTCACAATTTAACTAAGGGACGTTTGCAGCGAAATTTAACCAATTGGTTCATAGATGATCAATATAAATTATTCTACAAGAAGCAGGACTTGAGTAAGTCATTTGATGCAACTTTTACACTACTTGTAGATGCTTCAGCAAGCATGTTTGACAAGATGGAAGAAACAATAAAAGGTGTCGTCTTGTTCCATGAAACATTAAAATCGTTGAATGTAAAACATGAGATATTAGCATTTAACGAAGATGCTTTTGATTCGGATGAAACACGTCAACCTAATATTATAGATGAAATTATCAACTATGATTATTCTACATTAGAACGTAGTGCACCTCGCATTATGTCACTCCATCCACAAGATGATAATAGGGATGGCGTAGCTATTAGAATTGGTAGTGAACGATTATTGAGACGTAGTCATAACCAACGATTTTTAATTGTCTTTTCAGATGGTGAACCATCTGCATATAATTATAGTCAAGATGGTATCTTAGATACTTATGAAGCTGTTGAGATGTCAAGAAAATACGGTATTGAAGTATTTAATGTCTTTTTAAGTCAAGATCCAATTACTGAAGAGATAGAACAAACAATTCATAATATTTATGGTCAATATGCCATCTTTGTTGAAGGTGTAGAAAATTTACCGAGTCACTTGTCACCACTATTAAAAAAACTACTGTTAAAATCCCTATAAATTAATGTTATTTAATAAGTAATATTAATTTGATTTTTAAATTTTCTGAAATTAACTAGACTTTTAAATCCTTTTTATGCTAGAATTTAAATTATTGCAATTTTACAGATAAAAAGGAGCAGTAGCATGAATAAGAATACTTGGATAATCGGTTTCACTTTATTTGCTATGTTTTTTGGAGCAGGAAATCTGATATTTCCACCTAATCTTGGACAAGATAGTGGCCGCTTTTTTTGGCCAGCAATCATCGCTTTTTCATTAACAGGAATCGGTTTACCTTTATTAGGTGTCATGGTAGGTGCTCTTGATAAAAATGGATACATTGGCTCATTTAATAAAATTTCACCTAAATTTTCAGTAGTATTTCTTGTTATCATTTATTTAACTATTGGACCGTTATTTGCAATTCCTAGAACTGCATCGACAGCATTTGAGATGACAATTACACCAATTGCACATACGAATGGTAACGTAGCATTATTAATTTTCACATTAATCTATTTTCTAATAGTTTTATATCTGTGTATCAATCCGAATAAAATGGTTGAACGTATAGGCTCATTGTTAACACCATTGTTATTAATTACAATTTTAGCAATGATAGTTAAAGGATTTATAGACTTTGGAAGCAATCCGCCGTCTCATGGTAATTTAGATTTATATCAATCTCATTTTGGTGCTTTTACAAAAGGCTTTACGGAAGGTTATTTGACGATGGATGCGATAGCAGCAATTGCATTTTCAATGATTGTTGTCAATGCTGTTAAACTAACAGGGGTAAACCATGCTGATCAAATTTTTAAGCAAACTGCATTAGCTGGTCTAATTGCTGCAAGTGCTTTAGTATTTATCTACATTTCTTTAGGATTTTTAGGTAATCGTATGGCTATCTCGCAGGACAAGTTAGATTTATTAGTTTCTCATAATCAAAATGTAGGAACATATCTGCTTACATTGATTGCTTCAACAGGTTTTGGATTATTGGGGAAATATTTATTGGGAATAATTGTGGCTTTGGCATGTTTAACGACAGCTTGTGGTTTGATAGTGGCTGTAAGTCAGTATTTTAATAGTATTTTGCCAAAAATTCCATATAAAATGTATGTTGTTTTCTTTACGTTTGTGAGTTTTCTATTGGCAAATTTGGGATTAAACAACGTTATAGCAATGTCAGTACCTGTACTAAGTATCATCTATCCAGTTGCTATTACAGTAGTGCTACTTATATTATTAGCACGTTTTATACCAACAAAACGAATTGCCCAACAAATACCTATTGTTGTAGTTAGTATTGTATCAGTGCTAAGTGTGATGAGTACGAGTGGTTGGATAAAAATGCCATTCATTGCGCATTTACCTTTAAAACAATATTCATTAGAATGGCTACCTATCGCAGTGATAGCTACTGTAATAGGTTATATCGTGTCAATATTTATTAAGCAAGAACATATTATATATCAGAAAGAATGAATAAATGCGCTAGGGTTATCTGCTCCTAGCGCATTTATTTAATATTCGGTTGAATTTATTTATTGTGTCGCATATTGTTTAAATGTGTCTTTAGTTCAGTTTCAAGTTGATTAAGTTCTTTTTCGGCTTGCTGACGTTTTTGTCGGCCTTGTTGTTGAATTTCAAGTGTTTGTTCTATCGTTTGAATAATATCACTTTGAGTTGCTTTAAGTGTGTCTATGCCTACAATACCACGTTCATTTTCGGTTGCTGTTTCAAGCGCATTTTGTTTTAACATTGATGCATTTTGTGTAAGTAGATCATTTGTAGTATCGGTAACGGCACGTTGTGATCTAACAGCGTGTCTTTGTCTTAATAGTGTCAGTGCAATAGCCATTTGGTTTTTCCAAAGGGGGATACTAGTTAAAATAGAACTTTGAATTTTCTCAGCTAAAGCTTGGTTAACATTTTGAATCATTCGAATTTGAGGTGCAGTTTGTAGTGCAATTTGACGTGAGAGTTGTAAATCATAAATTCTTTTGTCTAATCGGTCAACGAATTGTTCCATATCGGCGATATCTTGAATAGCCATTTGATTGTTATTTTGTTGTGTATGTTCGCGCATACGAGGCAATGTCTCTGTTTGTATTGCTTCTTTCTTTTGTTGAGCTGCTAAAATATATAATGAAATGTCATCAAAGTAATTTTTATTTAATTCATAAAGTTCGTCTAATAACGCAATATCACGTGATAAATGATCTTTGTGTTGATTCAATTGGATAGTAATACGGTCAATTTGTGAACTGACAGATTGCATTCTAGAAAACATTTCATTTATAGAAGCTTTTGTGCGTCTAAATAATCGTTTCAATTTAGATTGCTTCTCAGGACTCAAATCATCCGGGTTAACTGCTTTTAATTTCGACATTAATTGATTTAGAGTATCGCCTACAGGGCCAACATCTTTACTTTTTACTTCATCTAACATATGATGAGAAAATTGAGACATCTTTTGTTGTAAATTTGCACCAAAAGCTAGTAGACTTTCATTGTCTAATGGTTTAATCGTTTCACATATTTCTTCAATTCTACGAGTTTCTTCAGGTGTTAGCTTTTGGATTTGTGAGTTATTCTCTTTATTTTGAGAATGAGAAGTTTGACCATTGATATATTCGTCTAGAGGATGTGACTTAAAAGATTGTTTCTCATTGCTCATTTCGTTATTCACTCCAGTGCTAGTTTATAATCGCTTTCGTTGCTGTTCGATTTTATTTAGTTCTATCTCAGTATCTAGTCGTTCATAGTCTTCTTCATTTAGTCGCTTCAAATCGGCAATAAGTGTGCGTTTAATTTCATCCAATGTAATACGCGTTTGCTGTAGTTTTTGTTTTTCTGCTTTCGATTTTTTAGGCATTCGTGCTAAGTGAGTATAAGATTCCACAAGATTTAAAGCGTTGTCTATGTGTGAATAAAAAAAGCTTTCCACCTTAAAAAACATACGTGGTCGTTGTTTTACGCTAAAATGTATGGACTTTGCAATACGATAAATATCATTTATTTGTCTAAAATCTTGTATAGATCTAATATTGATAAAGGATTTTATAATACTTCGGATTTTTTTGTGAGAAATACTTAATTGCTGTCTGACAAAACGATAGTCTCTTCTTGATAAGCCAATATCAATTAAATATTTGCGAGAGGTAAGACGCTGTGTCGGTAGGTAGGAAACAAAAAACATCGATAACCCAATTAAAGCATCTAACAGAAAAGAAATATCTAATACGAAAATACTCACAATACATGATATTATCGCGATTGGCGTGCCCACTAGAACACCGAAAATTCGAGAAATAGTGTACCTCACGGTCATCTTCCTTTGTTAAATAGTTTTAAATTCTTTAAGTTGGTTATCAATTTCAAGTGTTTCGATTTCATAGTCATCAACATGTGATGCAGGTGATGCACCTGTTGTTACACTTGCAATAAACTGATTTAATTGTTCTTCATTCCCTTGAGCATATATATCTACATAATCTTCAATATTTTGTACTGTCCCAGTTATTTTTAATTTATGTGCAATTCTTTGCGTATAAAATCTAAAGCCCACGCCTTGTACGATGCCATAGACCTTAATATGTTTGCGTTGCATAACATCACCCCTTGTTTATATTATACGAACTTTTAAACTAAAAACCTAATAATTGCTACAGCTATCGCAAAGGGCATCCGTCAAAAGTATGAGTCGGAATGCTTGAATTTATAAACTAAAAAGCTAAAATATTGATTATAGGTATAGCATTCAGGGGGGAAACTTAAATGTGGACAGTGGCAAAAATAAGGGCTGATTATGAGGGCTGGTGGCTATTTAGTGACTGGACTGATAAAATTGTGAAACAAAGTTCATTTTCGACATACACTGAAATGCTTGATGCTTATAAAGCACTTATTAAACAAAGTAAAAAAGACTATGATAACTATGTTGTAGGTAAGTTTAATATACATGCTTTTTATAACAATTGTGATATGAATTATTGTGAAGATTGTGAAGAGGACTTACAAATATTTTATAGCTTTATTGTATTAAATAATAATGAGGTTTATTTAAATATGCCAAAATTTGAATAAACAATAGTTTTCTACATTTATATTGCATTTTGGCGTAATCTAACATATAATAACAACTAAGCAGTAGTTTTATTCCATATTGCAAAGAATATCTGAAGTTTTATACATAATTATTAATTAGTTATACATAATACATACATGTATTTTTTGTAATATGCGAATAACGCATATTGTATGAATTTTAGTCTTGGAGGTTTCACAGTTATGAAACAAGGTACAGTAAAATGGTTTAATGCTGAAAAAGGTTTTGGTTTTATCGAAGTTGAAGGAGAAAACGACGTATTCGTACACTTCTCAGCTATTAACCAAGATGGTTACAAATCATTAGAAGAAGGTCAATCAGTAGAATTTGAAGTAGTTGAAGGCGACCGCGGACCTCAAGCTGCAAACGTTGTTAAACTATAATAAATATATTGTAGATAATTGACTTCACCACACCTTACCAAGATGTAAGGTGTTTTTTTATTAGATTATGAAAACGAAAATTATGTGTTATAGATGCATGATAAAGACGCTTAAACTCATCAATATAAACAAATAGTTGCAAAATATGATAAGATTAAATTGCTTGCAAAAATGTATTATTCTTTTTCAAAAAGTATACAAATTTAATTGTTTTATAGAATTAGATTAAAACAAATTACATTGAATATACGTATTAAGAATAAAATAAATCACTATCACAAAATATGAGTGGCATTAAGAAAGAAATATTAACAAGAGTATGAAAGTCAAAGTATAGAATAAATAGGTAATATTTTGCTTGTAAATCTATTAGAATATAACGATTGTTATGTGAAAATTCAATAGTGAGGATGAGTGGAATAATGAGTATAGCTTGTGTTTTCATAATATGGCTATTTTTAACAATATTTTTAATTTTAGTAACAGGAAATGTTGTTATAAAAGGTGAAACATTTCCTTTAGAAAATTTATGGATTTTCATTGTACTTTGGATCATTTTGTTTTTTGTAATTATAGCTTTTTTACTATATAGAAGATATACACAAAAACAGTTTGCTAAAATTATAAAAGATGCAAAGAATAACGAATTTAAAATTTTTGCTAATGGAGAATATTTTTATCAAGCACCATTAATAACGATTGATAAACAATATATTCCAATATACGGCAATAAAAATATATACTATACAACGGATTTTAATAATGTAATTCAAAAGTGGATGAGTATAATTGGTTTTTTTCCTCTTTTTGGAATATTTTTAAAATCAGATAATCATATTTTAAAAATAAAACGAATAAAACTTTTGTCTTTACGTCCTCATTATAAAGTGTATCTGGATAAAACTAATATAGGGATTTTACAAAGACAAAAATTGATTACAGAAAAAGGAATGAAACAACAACTACCTTATACGTTTTATTCTAATAAGAACACAATGTATAAATTTATTAATCCTTATTTAAGTATGAACACTAAAATTGTAAAGGATGACAAAGTGATATTTGATGCTCACAGAAGTTTCTTCGATTTAAATAAGATTCAATATACAAAAAGTAGGGGTGAAAGACATACAATTCAAATAGATAACACTTCTGAATTAGATTATCCTGATGAAGTTTTTCTAGGGTTATATATACAAATTATGATAAATAAAAGAACTAATGATTAAATTTTATTTAAGTGATAATATAAATTTTCTAATCTAAATATAACAAACAAAGTTAGAAGAGAAGTTGGTTTTGTCTTAATATAAGAAAAATAATGAAAAAGGGACAGTATGAGACATAAATATCTCGGATTAAAGAGAAAATGGTAATTTCTAGCGAAATAAAGATAGAAATTACTATTTTCTTCGTTATTTTAGGGTGATATGATGTAGCACCACGATGATATTTGAATTCCTCGAATTTATTATCTGGGATTGTTTCGATAATGTTATTAACATATCGTGACATGTCATGTGTGGGGATAAGAACTGAAGTTTCCATTGGTAGCGTAAGTTAAGTCATGTTATATTCTTTATACATAAGGCACTTCGTTAATTTAGTTTAGTTGTGTTTATTAAATTATACGAAAGTGCCATATTTTGGCGAGACTCTTGAGAGAACAGGACAAACGGGACCCCAACAAAGAGAAATGCGAAAAGCATTTCGTCTGGCAAAGCAAGTTGGGGTGGCTAAAGCTGTCCCCTAAGAAAGCGAGCCAACAATGCGAAGTATTGAATAAAATGAGGCACTCATATGAAATTGAATTCAATTCATATGAGTGCTATTTTCTAAGATTTATGTCCCAGGCTCGCTATTTTCTAAGATCTTCCTATTATATTAAGCCGCTAGTGGGGTACTTTAATTATTTTGTATCATTAATAATAAGTTGTCGTAGTGATTGTCGTTTAATTACTTCTCTCGCTTTACCATCTTTTAAAAAGAAGACTGACGGTTTTTGCATTTGATTGTAATTCGATGACATTGAATAGTGATAAGCTCCAGTTGAGAGGATAGCCAAAATATCTCCGCGATGAACTGATGATGGTAATTTGGCATTTCTAATGATTATATCTCCGGATTCACATAGTTTTCCAGAGATTGTAACTGTTTCATCTGCGGATTCATGACGATTAACAAGTAATGCTTCATATTGTGCATCATAAAGTGCTGTTCGTATATGGTCACTCATACCACCATCAATTGATACATACTTGTTAACTCCAGGTATGTCTTTAATTGTACCTACTTCATAAAGTGTTATACCTGCTTCTCCAACAATTGAACGTCCTGGTTCAATACCAATCTCAGGAACTGAGTAGTTTAATTCTTTTGTTATATCTTTGATAGCAGTTGTGATTTCTGCAATGCCTTCTTCAATTGGAAAGCTTGTATCACCTTCGACATATTTAATGCCAAACCCACCGCCTAAATTTAGCAACTCGACTTGAATTTGTTGTTCAGATAACCAATTTAAGACAATTTTTGCTGTTTCAATCATGGCTTCTGTACCTTCAATTTGTGAGCCAACATGGAAATGAATACCTTTTAAATACAAATGCTTGGAAGCTTTAATTTTATTAATTGCTTCCAGTGCTAGACCATATTTAATTGATAATCCAAATTTACTATCTTCTTGACCTGTTTGAATAAACTCATGAGTATGTGCTTCAACACCAGGATTAACTCGTAATACAACATTTACCGTATCACTTGCATATTTATCAATTAATTCTATTTCTTCTAAAGCATCTACCACAAAATAGCCAATTCCATTTTCTAATCCATATTGAATCTCACGTTTTGTTTTATTATTACCGTGGAAGTGAATTTGTTGTGGATCAAAACCTGCTGATAGGGCGGTATATAACTCTCCTTCCGATACAACATCTAATTGTAAACCTTCTTCTTGAACAAGTTTGACCATTTGCAAACACGTAAAGGCTTTTGAAGCATATGAAATATTATATGTTAAACCACTTTGTTTAAAAGCGGAATGATAACGTCTCATTTGATGACGAATTTGATCTTCATCATATACGATGGTGGGGGTACCAAAGCTTAAAGCTAATGTTTTAAGACTAGTACCTCCCATAGTTAGTTCACCATAATCATTATATTTAACAGTCATTTATTTGTACTCCTTTATTAAAGAATCATGGTTCATTGCACTGAGCTGTTCTGAATTTGCTCCTACGCCTTTAAATGTAAATTCATCTATGCGTATATCATTATTATATAATACAACTTCGTCTCTTGCATGAACAAGCTCATCCACTTCAACAAACATATGACTCATCATTAGTGCACGAATCGGATAACGTTTTCCGTTGATGATTACATCATGTTGTGCTCTGGATTTTAAAATTCCATCACCATAGCCTATATCTACGACCGCAAGGCGGGTATGATGATTCTTACATTCATATGCAAAGCTGTACCCACAATAATCCCCTTTATTTACTTCTCTTACTTGAATCACATTTGCTTTAACGGTTAAAGCCTGTTTGATTTCAGAAGGTTTTAACGAACTATATGGGCGTGAACCATACAATGCAATACCAACTCGAGCATGTGTGTGATTGGAAAGTACTTGATGTTGCTCACGATAAAAGCTTGCACTATTTTGAGCATGAATCATGTCAAAAGTATAACCTTCTGCTAATAGTGTATTTAAAACCTTTAACCAAGCACGTTTTTCAGTATCGTATTCTGGCACATCAAACTCATCAGCATAACCAAAATGAGTCCATAAACCTGTGATATGCATTTTATGAGTTTGATTATTTTGCTCATGATCTTTTAATACTTCGCGTAGTTCGCTAAGATTTTTAAACCCTGAGCGATGTAATAAGTTTTCATATTCTAAATGCACATTAATGTCATACAAATTGGATTTATTAGCATAATAATATTGCAGTGATGGCAACGTCATGTGAATACGGTTATGACGCACAATATCGAAGTCATAAACAGCATTCATTAAAAAGATAGTAGCTTTAGGCGCAAGTTTTCTAATGCGAACGGCTTCTTTAAGAGAAGTCGTGCTAAAAGTATTTATACCTGCCTTTAAAAACATATTTACAGCATACTCTAATCCATAGTGATAGGCATTGTTTTTTACTACAGCCATAATAGGTTGGTTATTTTTAACAGTTACGACATTGTTGAAAAATATGTCTGAATTTACGGACCATGTTGCAGTCACTATGTTATGCCTCCCCGTATTGTTTTAATAAATTTTCATAGTAATCAGCTACATAAATTAATACACGCTCATCGAAATTTAAATGGGATGTGTGTAATCCAGTAATATAATTTTTGGCTTCGTTACGCGTTCCAACAAATGCAAAATAAGCTGGGGCAAGTTGTTGACCATAGAAACTAAAATCTTCTCCAAATAAAAAAGGTAAAGGTTTCTCAACAACTTCTAAGCCAGCATTGACAATGGCCTGTTCAACTGTGTTACGTAATTGTGGGCTATTCATCGTTGCAGGATAGCCTTCTTCAAATTTAACTTGACAATCAACGTTGAAAAGTAAGCTCACACTTTTAGCAATTTTTTGCATCTGTGTTTTAACGCTATTTAAATCATTTGCATCATAAGTACGAATTGTACCTTCTAAATAACCGTGGCTTGGCACTGTGTTAATAGCTTCTCCAGCTTCAAAGTGGCCCATATGGACAATATTTCGCTTCAAGCCATTAAGATGAAACTGTTGGATCATTCCCACTTGAGCAAGCACGTGTTGCAATGCTTCTCCACAAGAATGACCTTGCTCTTTATCGGCAACATGGCTAGATAATCCTTGCAGATAAAAACGGTATTCAGTTGCACTAGCAGTAATCTCATTATCACGAATAACGATTTGTCCTTCTTCTGCAAAAGGATTTACATGAACTCCAAAAATGGCTTCAATAGGGTAGTTATTAAATGCACCTGCTTTGATTAAACGATTGGCGCCGCCACCAGTTTCTTCAGCTGGTTGGAAAATAAATACGACATTATGTGGCAATAGTCCTTTATCCGCTTGGTCTTTACAACGTTTTACGAATAACATCAATGCAGTTGTGTGTCCATCATGACCACAGGCATGCATAACATTATCAACTTGACTACGATAATCGATATCATTTTCCTCAAAAATAGGCAAAGCATCAATATCTGCTCTAAAAGCTATAGTATGGTCACTGTTGCCTTCTAAATAAGCGATTGCGCCTGTTTCAAGGGGTCTTTCATAAGATACACCGATATCATCTAAAAACGCAGTAATATATTTGGTTGTTTCGAATTCATGTAAGCTAAGTTCTGGATGCTGATGTAAGTGACGTCTATGTGTTGTTACAAATTCTAATTCATTCATGCTATCATCCTCTTTTATCAATATAATACATACATCTATTGTAACTTAAATATTTGTAGTATACCGCTTGTAAAAAGTATAACTAAGGAGGTGAAATGATAAGCAATTGCAACATCTCAACCTCCGAAGTACTTTAATTTAATTGAACAAAGTAATTAATCATTTAGTTTTCTTAAAGCAGAGACAATTTCATGTTTTGAGTCTTCTACTTCAGATGTTTGTTTTATAACCTTTGCAGGTGTACCTGCAACGACGGCACCTGCTGGTACATCTTGAGTGACAATGGCACCTGCAGCTACAATGGCACCTTTACCAACGTGAACGCCTTCAAGAATAACAGCATTCGCACCGATTAAGACATTATCTTCAATTACCACTGGTTGCGCACTTGGTGGTTCAATAACGCCTGCTAATACTGAACCAGCACCCACATGCACATTTTTTCCAGTTGTTGCACGTCCGCCTAAAGTTGCATTCATATCAATCATTGTACCTTCACCAACGACTGCACCAATATTAATTGTGGCGCCCATCATAACGACAGCTCCATCTTCTATTGTGGCACCTTCACGAATAAAAGCACCAGGCTCAATACGCGCATTAGTATTTGTTAAATCTTTGAGCGGGATAGCTGAATTTCTTCGATCCATTTCAATTTCTAAATCAGTTAAACTAGATTGATATTGCTCATAGAAAGGCTTCCAATCATCTGCTTCACAGAAAATAATTTTAGAGTTATTTGATCCAAAGACTTTGAATGAATCAGGAAATGATATATTACTAAAATCCCCGTTGATATATATTTTTAGTGGTGTAGATTTTTTTGCATCACTAATGAATTGAATTATTTCTTGCGCTGATAAATGTTGAACCATAATTGATGTCTCTCCTTAAATTATAAATTGTCAAAAGTATAAAAACCATTTTTCTTATGAACGAGTTTCGTTGCAGCTCCTATGGCACCATTTGCAAAAATATCTTTTGATTGTGCTTTATGTGAAATTGTTATTGTTTCATCAGTGCCAGCAAACAAGATATCATGTTCTCCAACAATCGTTCCGCCACGTACTGCGTGGATACCAATTTCATCTTTAGTGCGTTTTTCATTACGTTCATGTCTATCGTAAACGGGTGTCACATTCTCACGTAATTCTTTAATTACGTCATAAAGTTTGACAAGTGTTCCACTCGGTGCGTCGACTTTTTTGTTATGATGTGCTTCTGTTAATTCGATGTCAAAATCTTGTAATAGGGGAACAGCTACTTCTAAAATTTTAGTTAATGCATGAACACCATAACTCATATTTGCACTGAAGAAAACTGGCATGCGTTTACTAAGTTGTTTAAGTTTAGCTGTAAGTTGCTCTTTTTCACCAGTTGTAGCAATGACTAATGGCAATTCAAAGTCTTCATCGAGCAATGGTAATAATAATTTGGGATTTGAAAAATCAATGGCTACATCTGCCTCATTTTGTGCATCCTTGATATGGTAAAAACGTGGGTAAGGTGTGCTTGGGCTATTTTCGCGATCAATGACACCAACGATTTGATGACCTTTTTCTTCAGCTAGTCGTGCAACACGTTGATTCATTGCGCCATAACCAATTAATAATATCTTCATTAAAGTTCACCTGCTTTAAATTGCTCGTAAGCGTTAATTAATACTTTAGTTTCTGCAGCTTCTAACGGTAGAAGTGGTAAACGTAGTTCATAATTACCAAAACCTAAATGACTTGTTAAAGCTTTAATAGGAATTGGATTTACATCACATGATAAAGTTGATAATAGTTTACTTATTGGTTCGAAACTTTTTGTAATATTTTCTCCTCTTTGTTTAGCATCATATAAAGCTTGAAATTCTTGAGGTATCACATTTGCAATGACTGAAATGACCCCATTGCCGCCTCGATTATAAAATTCAACGACGTTGTCATCATTACCACTATATAATGCAAACTCCGATTGGTTAATACGTTTTTTTACTTCTTCATAATATGCAAAGTCATTAGTGGCATCTTTGATAGCTATAATATAATCATTATGACTTAGCGTTTCGACTGTTTCTGGATTAATCGTCATATTAGTACGAGAAGGTACATTATAAAGTACTACAGGCAATTTAACCTCGTTTGCAATCGTTTCAAAATGCTTAATTAAGCCGCGTTGGTTTGTTTTATTATAATAAGGTGTGATTAACATGATTGCATCAGCGCCTAGTTCTTTTGCACGCAATGATGCCTGTATAGATTTTGCAGTATTATTTGTGCCAGTTCCAGCAATGATCGTTACACGATGATTGACTTGTTTAATAACGGCTTCGAGTACCTGTGCTTTTTCGTTGTCAGTTAGCGTAGGGCTTTCTGCAGTAGTACCGTTGACAATAATTGCTTTAACATTATTTTTAAGTAAAAAATCTACATGTCTTTCAAGTGCTTGATAGTCAACTTCATTATTAGTAAATGGGGTAGCTAGAGCTACACCAACACCTTCGAATAAATGTGCCATAATTATCTAGCTCCTTTTAATTTAATGACTTGCTCTAATACTTGAACGGCATTTAATGCGGCGCCTTTTAGTAAGTTATCAGAAGTACACCAAACATGGAATGTATTGTCTAGTGAGTCATCACGTCTAATACGTCCAACAAATACCTCATCTTTGCCCGTAGAATTAATGGCTAATGGATATTCATTATTGGCTGGATTATCTATGAGAACAACACGAGGATCTTTGTCAAATAAAGCTTTGATTTCTTCAGTTGTTGCTTCTTCAATAAGCGTAACATCGATTTCAACGCTATGACTATCTTGTACTGGTACGCGTGCACATGTTGCCGTTACACGTAAGTCTGGTTCGTTTAATATTTTACGTGTTTCATCAATCATTTTTTGTTCTTCTTTAGTATAGCCATCTTCTAAAAAGATATCGATGTGAGGTAGAACATTATTATAAATAGGGTGAGGATATGCTTCTGGTGCTTTACCATTTGCACCTTCAGCTAAATCTCTTTTTCCTTTAATACCAGAACCTGAAACGGCTTGATATGTTGTATATGCAACACGTTTTAAACCAAATTTTTCTTGCAAAACTCTTAGTGGAACTACTGATTGAATAGTTGAGCAGTTTGGATTGGCAATAATGCCGCGTTTAAAATGGGGTTCATTTACTTCTGGAACGACTAAGTCTATATCTTTATTCATACGCCATTGGCTTGAGTTATCAATTACAATTGCACCTGCTTGTTCGAAAATAGGAGCAAATTGTTTACTTGTACCACCACCAGCACTCATTAAGACATAGTCAAAATGTTCACTTGCTGCTGCTTCTGTTAATTCTTGTACTATATATATTTGATCTTGGAAATCAATTTTCTTGCCAGCTGAGCGCGCTGAAGAAAAAAGCACTAATTCATCAAAAGGAATGCCTTTTCTATCTAAAGTTTCTAACATTTTTGTTCCAACTAATCCTGTTGCTCCAACTACTGCTAATCTTGTCATAAGTCTGTCACTCCATTATTCATTCTATTTGAAATTTTGAAAATCTTTAAAATGTATCTATGGGATTGGGACAGAATTCAATATGAATTTGTAGTCCCGCCCCGGAAAGATTGACTAAGATTGAAAAAAAGCTTTGTATCAGCGTATTTTCAATCCAGTCAATACTACCAATATAGGGCTCAGAGCCTAAAATATAGCTATGTCCCAGAAACATATTCTATATTTCAAATGCATCATACAATGTTTGTACGGCTCGGTCACCATTCTGTGCATCAATGACATAAGAAATGCTAATTTCAGAAGTGGTTGTCTGGTAAAAAGGGATTTTGGCATTTATCAATGTGATAAATGCTTTAGAAGCTACGCCTGACATATCGCGCATGCCTGAACCAATTAGTGAAATTTTGACATATGTTTCATTAATCTTATAATCTAATGCACTAAAAGATACGGATAGATTTTCTAATATATCTGAGATTTGATGAATATCACTATCTTTGATAGAAAATGATAATTGTAATCCTTCAAGATTGACAATTTGAGATATCATATCTACATTAATTGCGCCTTTATCTAAAGCGGTAAATAGTTGTGTAAGCAAACGGTCATCAGATAAAGGATAGCTAATTGTGATATGCATCATGTGTTTATCTAAAGTTACACCAGTGACAGCTTTTTTCTCTAATATTTCACTATTGGGCATAATCCATGTTCCTTTCACATTTGATAAAGTACGACCTAAATAGATAGGAATATCATAATTTTTGGCTAACTCAACACTTCGAGTCTCTAATACGCCTGCGCCTAATGCACTCATTTCCATCATCTCTTCATAAGAGACGACATCTAATCTCTTAGCTCGACTCAAAATACGAGGGTCTGTTGCATAAACACCATCGACATCTGTGTAGATTTCACATGGGGTTGCATTACTAGCGGCAAGTGCAACGGCTGTAGTATCTGAACCCCCACGACCAAGCGTGGTTAATTCATAGTTATCATTTATACCTTGGAAACCTGCCACAACAATAACATCATACGTCTCAAATGCTTGATCAAATACTGCAGGATTGATTTCAGCAATTTTGCTTTTCAAATGATGACCTATTGTTTTAATGCCAGCTTGATAACCTGTCATTGAACGGGAAGCAACACCTATATCATTGAGAACCATTGATAAATAAGAAACAGTTTGTTGTTCTCCGGTAGTTAACAGTAGGGCAAGTTCTTGATCTCTAGGTGTTGTTGTTAATGATTGTACTTTTTCCATTAACAGGTCCGTTGTTTTACCCATAGCACTTACTACTACAATTAATTGTTCACCTTCATCGACACGACGCTTAAGCATCGCTGCGATATTTTTTATTTTTGTAAAATCAGCGACTGATGAACCGCCAAATTTTAAAACGCGTCGTTTCAAATTGTTAAACCTCCAATATTAAAGGAGACACATGCTACTAAAAAAGAGCAAGTTCGGAATGCGCGAACTTGCTCGGGATTTTTATAACAAGTGATGCACTCCATTATTAAAAAATAATGACAAACTTTTGGCTTTTAACCATAAAGTCCAATAAAGCGAACCTGCTAGTTGCATTATTTCGGCATCGCACCCTTTCAGAAATAGCTGTTAGCAGACAGTACTCTATTTCTTACTAATGATTGATGCGCCTCATCAAAATCTTATTCAATTGATATGTTTTTCATTATACATGGTGGGTTAGCATCTGTAAACTAAGAATTTAGATTTTTAAAAATTTACTGACAATTAAAGGTTTCATAATGCTGTAATTGACTAATTAATCATAGTTAATGTAAAAAGTAATATCGCTGCTATGCATTTTTAAAAATAATAAACAGGTTTATTTAAATATAAGTTTAGACATCACGCTCTCTGACAAGTGAAAGGAAGCGCGACAGTATTCATTTTGAATTTGTATTTCTTACCGGCATGTATGACTAAAATCGAAAAAAAGCTTGATATAAGCATATTTTTCTATTCAGTCGACTGCTGCCAATGCCAATATATACTTTAGAGCCTAAAACATAATTACGTCTTAGGCTCTGAATGATTTTTATAATAAATGACATTAAGATTAAATACAGTTCTTTTAAGTGCGAAGCATGATGAAGACATACTTGAGAGAACAGGGCAAACTATATTTAATGTACCTGTTTGTTTAGAAATCGATGGGGAGATTATGAGAGAACGCCAGTTTCTTTTAGATATTCTTCATATGGTAATTCTTTTGATAATCCACCAGCTTGATTTAAATCAATGACACGGTTGGCAATGGTATTGATGAATTCAAAATCATATGACGTAAAGATAATTGAACCTTTAAATGACTTCAAACCATCGTTTACAGCAGTGATACTTTCTAAGTCAAGATGATTTGTAGGTTCATCGAGTAACAGAACATTGGCACTTGAAAGCATCATTTTACTTAACATACAACGGACTTTTTCTCCACCTGAAAGAACGCTGGCTTTTTTCTTAACTTCTTCACCACTGAATAGCATGCGGCCTAAGAAACCACGTAAAAATGTTTCTGTTTGCTCATCTTCAGGTGCATATTGACGCAACCAATCAACTAAATTCATATTCACACCCTCAAAGAACTCTGAGTTATCTTTAGGGAAATAACTTAATGATGTCGTAACTCCCCACTTAACAGTACCTTCATCTGGTTCCATTTCTCCTGCAAGGATTTTTAATAATGTTGTTTTGGCAATTTCACTGTCACCAATTAGAATTGCTTTATCATTAGGATTCATAGTAAAAGAAATGTTATCTAAGACTTTTTCACCATCGATTGTTTTAGAGATATTTTCAACTGCTAACAAATCGTTACCAATTTCACGCTCTGGTGTAAATTTCACAAAAGGATAACGTCTTGAAGATGGTTGAATATCATCTAATTCAATTTTTTCCAACTGTTTCTTTCGACTTGTAGCTTGTTTAGATTTAGAAGCATTAGCAGAGAATCGTGCGATGAAATCTTGTAACTCTTTCATTTTCTCTTCTTTTTTCTTATTTTGTTCCTGAGCCATCTTTTGTGCTAATTGACTTGATTGATACCAGAAATCATAGTTCCCAACATATAATTTAATTTTTCCAAAATCTAAATCAGCAATATGGGTACAAACGTTATTTAAAAAGTGGCGATCATGAGACACAACAATAACAGTATTATCAAAGTTAATTAAAAAGTCTTCCAACCAGCTAATTGCTGGAATATCTAGACCATTGGTAGGTTCGTCAAGTAGTAATACATCAGGGTCGCCAAATAAACTTTGTGCTAATAAGACTTTTACTTTTTGATTATTTTCCAATTCAGCCATTTTTTTGTCGTGTAAATCAGTAGAAATACCTAATCCTGATAGTAAAGAAGCAGCATCTGCTTCAGCATTCCAACCATTCATCTCAGCAAATTCACCTTCAAGTTCGGCAGCGCGAATACCGTCTTCATCGCTAAAATCTGGTTTCATATATATGGCATCTTTTTCTTTCATTACTTCGAATAAACGTTCATGTCCTTTAATAACAACATCAAGTACACGTTCATCTTCATAGGCAAAGTGATCTTGTTTTAATACGGCGAGACGTTCGTTTTTGCCTAAGACAACGTGACCAGTTTGTGAGTCTAATTCACCTGATAAAATTTTCAAAAACGTTGACTTACCAGCGCCATTAGCACCAATAAGACCATAACAATTACCTTCAGTGAATTTAATATTAACATCTTCAAATAGTTTACGATCACCAAAACGTAAACTAACATCAGTAACTTGTAACATTCATTTGCTCCTTTTTTACGTTTTTCTAACGGATGAATTATATCATATAATATCTTGACTTTCGACTGAATAATTGTTGTTATGGTAGAAAACATTAGACATGTTATAATAAATAGGAATACATTACTCGAAGGAGAACAATATGGCATTAGATAAAGATATAGTAGGTTCAATTGAATTTCTAAAAGTCGAAGGCAAACAAGGTTCTACTTATTTGTTAAAAGGCCCGAATGGTGAACAAGTTAAATTGAATCAATCTGAAATAAGTGATGATGATGAGTTAGAAATAGGAGAGGAATATAGTTTCTTTATATATCCCAATAGATCTGGGGATTTATTTGCAACGCAAAACATGCCTGATATAACAAAAGATAAATATGATTTTGCTAAAGTATTAAAAACGGACCGTGATGGTGCGCATGTAGACATCGGTTTACCTAGAGAAGTGCTAGTGCCTTGGGAAGATTTACCAAAAGTTAAAGATATATGGCCCGTAGCAGGGGATTATTTACTCGTTACTTTGCGTATCGATCGTGACAATCACATGTTTGCTCGTCTCGCTAGTGAAACAATTGTCGAAAAAATGTACACGCCAGTGCAAGATGATGATATGTTAAATGAAATTATAGAAGCAAGACCATATCGTTTATTAAGAGTAGGTAGTTTCTTACTATCTAAAGAGGGATACAAAATATTTGTACATGAGTCTGAACGCAAATCAGAGCCGCGTCTAGGAGAAAAAGTTAATGTACGCGTCATTGGTCATAACGACAAAGGAGAGCTTAATGCGTCATTCTTACCACTTGCACATGAACGCTTAGATGATGATGGACAAATCATTTTTGATTTATTAGTTGAATATAATGGTGAACTTCCTTTTTGGGATAAATCAAGTCCAGAAGCCATTAAAGAAGTTTTTAATATGAGTAAAGGTTCTTTTAAACGAGCTATTGGTCATTTATACAAACAAAAAATCATTAATATTGAAACGGGAAAAATTTCTTTGACGAAAAAAGGCTGGAGCCGTGTTGAGGATTAAATTTAGCCACATAGATTATAACTAAATACAGTATTTAAAAATGGTAGTAGGCAATAAGTTGAACTTATATTTGTCTAGCTACCATTTTCTTTTTAAATACAAACTTCATTAAAACAGATTATATAAGCTTGATTTATCAGCAGTTTTAAACTTAACAAAACATTTACATTCACTCTATTTTAATTTAACAAAGGGTCTGTAGTATTAGAAGTGTAAGAAATACATATAACATTTGGGTTATTTATATTAGGAGGATATATTAATGAAAAAGTGGCAATTAGTTGGTACTACTGTATTGGGCGCTTCGGTTTTATTAGGAGCTTGTGGCGGAAATGGCTCAGGTAATGGTAAAGATGTTAGCGGAGAAGTTAAAGGTGACGGATCATCCACAGTAGGTCCTATCGTTGAAAAACTAAACGAAAAATTTGCTAAAGATTATCCTGATGTAACAGTATCATCTGGTACTTCTGGTACTGGCGGTGGCTTCGAAAAATTCATCGCTGGAGAAACAGATTTCTCAAATGCTTCAAGACCGATTAAAGATGAAGAAAAGAAAAAATTAGAAGACAAAAATATCAAATATAAAGAATACAAAATTGCTCAAGACGGCGTAACAGTAACGGTAAACAAAGATAACGATTTTGTTGATTCTTTATCAAAAGATCAATTGAAAAAAATCTACTCTGGAGAAGCTAAAACTTGGAAAGATGTAAATTCAAGTTGGCCAAATAAAAAAATCAAAGCATTTTCACCAGACCAATCACATGGTACTTATGATTTCTTCAGTGAAGAAGTAATGGATAAAGGTGATATTAAAGCTGAGAAAAATGCAGATACGAATGTTATCGTTCAATCTGTAGAGAAAAATAAAGAAGGTATTGGTTACTTTGGCTATAACTTCTATCAACAAAATAAAGATAAATTGAAAGAAGTAAAAATTAAAGACGATAAAGGCAAAGATACAAAACCAACTAAAAAAACAATACAAGATAATTCATACGCTTTAAGTAGACCATTATTCATCTATGCAAAAGAAAAATCATTAGAAGAAAATAAAGGCTTCCAAGAATTTATGAAATTCGTTCTTAAAGATGAAGGTAAATCTGCAGAAGATGCAGGTTATGTAGCATTGCCAAAAGATGATTACAAAAAAGAACAAAAGCAATTAGATAAATTCATCGACAAAAATGGCAAAAAAGATGATAAAAAAGATAAAGATAAAAAAGACAAGAAAGATAAATAATAAATAAATCAATAGAACTGGGTTGGGAATAAAATAAGTGATAGAAACGTAATGAAATACGTATACTCACTTATGTAGGTTGAACATGAGTTAATTGACGCGTGCATCACTGATTAACTCAGAGTTAAACCGAATCTATTCCCAATCCACTTTTTTAATAATTGGGAGAAAACGGAGTGTGTATGGTATGGCTTCAAATACAAATGTTAGGGAATTGATTGCCAAGAATAACGCAAAAAAGGGCGGTAAAAGCGATAAAATCGTACCTATGATTCTAGCTGTTATTTCATTTATATCTATATTAGTTACGATTGGCATATTAGTTACATTATTAACAGAAACAATTACATTTTTCACTAGGGTATCCATTACTGAATTTCTTTTCACTACAGAATGGGCACCATTTTCATCTAGTCCTAAATATGGCATTTGGGCTTTAGTTATAGGGACGTTAAAAATTACGCTTATCGCAGCAATATTTGCAGTACCTATTGGATTGGGTGCAGCCATTTATTTAAGTGAATACGCAAGTGATAGAACGCGACGTATTATTAAGCCAATATTAGAAATTTTAGCTGGGATTCCGACAATCGTTTTTGGTTTCTTCGCATTAACATTCATTACACCAATTTTAAGATCTATTTTTCCAGAATTAGGAAGCTTTAATTCAATTAGTCCAGGATTGGTTGTTGGTGTGATGATTATACCGTTAATTACGAGTATGAGTGAAGATGCAATGTCGTCTGTTCCGAATAAAATTCGAGAAGGTGCACTGGGGCTTGGAGCTACTAAGTTTGAAGTAGCGACGAAAGTAGTGTTACCAGCAGCTATTTCAGGTGTATTGGCTTCAATCGTTTTGGCGATTTCAAGAGCTATTGGTGAAACAATGATTGTCTCACTAGCGGCGGGTAGTACACCAACTGCTTCCTTAGATTTAACAGGTTCCATTCAAACAATGACAGGTTATATAGTTCAAGTTGCGACTGGGGATGCAACATATGGCTCAGATGTTTATTACAGTATTTATGCTGTTGGATTTACATTATTTATATTTACGTTACTAATGAACCTGCTTTCTCAATGGATTTCTAAGCGCTTTAGAGAGGAGTATTAATATGTCATCATCAACAAATATACACAAAAAAGCTTTAGTAGATCAGTCTAAAGTTGAAAAAAATATTAGTACACGCATGACTAAAAATAAAATCAATAAATTTTTATTTTTAGCATGTACGTTGATTGGGTTGCTTTTTTTAGCAGCATTACTTATTGATACCTTAATTAAAGGTGTGGGTCATCTAACGCCTTCATTCTTTACTAATTTTTCATCATCAACACCCTCTCAAGCGGGTATAAAAGGGGCTCTGGTTGGTACATTATGGCTCATGTTAACCATCATACCATTTTCAATTATTTTAGGAGTAGGAACAGCAATTTATCTAGAGGAGTATGCTAAGAAAAATCCATTTACAGATTTTATTAAAGTTTGTATTTCTAATTTAGCTGGTGTACCTTCTGTAGTTTTCGGATTACTTGGATTGACAATCTTTGTTAGAGGTATGAATATTCAAGCCTTATCATTAGGTAATTCAATTTTAGCTGGTGCATTAACCATGACGTTATTAATTTTACCTGTCATTATTGTTGCAGCTCAAGAGGCAATAAGAGCAGTGCCGTCATCAGTTAGAGAAGCATCTTATGGTTTAGGTGCAAACAAGTGGCAAACAATCCGAAAAGTAGTGTTGCCAGCAGCACTACCAGGAATTTTAACCGGCTTTATTCTAGCATTATCTCGTGCTTTAGGTGAGACTGCGCCATTAATTTTAATAGGTATTCCTACAATACTATTGCGTTTACCTAATTCTGTCATGGATCAATTCCAGGCGTTACCAATGGCGATATATAACTGGGCTAAATTACCGCAAGCAGAATTTCAAAATGTTGCTTCAGCAGGAATTATAGTACTTTTAGTTATCTTATTATTAATGAACGGTTTAGCTATTTATTTCCGTAATAAATTTAGTAAAAAGTTCTAATCATGTTGGGTGTTCACGTGAACTAGGGATTTGTTTTTATAGTAATTAGAGAGTGAAGGAGTTTTCAAAATGACAAACAATTTAACTAAAGATAAAGAAAACATAGAACAAGCAGTAGAAAAAAATAATCAACAAACAACCAAAGCACAAAATGATTCAACAATAATAACAACAGAGCATTCAAAAAAAGAAGACCATCTTTCAGATAGTGATAGAAAAGTAGTCTATTCAACACAAAATTTAGATTTGTGGTATGGAGATAATCATGCGTTACAAAATATTAACTTAGACATTTTAGAAAACAACGTTACAGCAATTATTGGACCATCTGGTTGTGGAAAATCGACTTACATTAAAGCGCTCAATCGCATGGTAGAATTAGTACCTTCCGTTAAGACAGCAGGAAAAATATTATATCGTGATAAAAATATTTTTGATGAGAAGTATTCAAAAGAGAAACTACGTACAAATGTTGGTATGGTCTTCCAGCAACCTAATCCATTCCCTAAATCAATTTATGATAATATTACTTATGGCCCGAAAACGCATGGTATTAAAGATAAAAAAATATTAGACGAAATTGTTGAAAAATCGTTACGTGGAGCAGCAATTTGGGATGAATTGAAAGATCGTTTACACATGAACGCATATGGTTTATCTGGCGGTCAACAACAACGTGTTTGTATAGCGAGATGTTTGGCAATTGAACCAGATGTTATTTTAATGGACGAGCCAACTTCAGCCTTAGATCCGATTTCAACGTTAAAAGTCGAGGAACTTGTACAAGAGCTTAAAAAAGATTATTCAATCATTATGGTGACACATAATATGCAACAAGCCGCACGTGTTTCGGATAAAACGGCCTTTTTCTTAAATGGCTATGTTAATGAATATGATGATACGGACAAAATATTCTCTAATCCTTCTGATAAGCAGACGGAAGATTATATTTCTGGACGTTTTGGTTAAAAAATATGACAATTATTCGTCAAAATTATCAAGAACAACTCGATGAATTATTAAAAGATATTCGTCGCATGGGCTTGTATACGTACTTCAATATAAATAATGCAATTGTGTCATTAAGTGAAAAAGACAAAAATTTTGCGCGTCAAGTCATTAATAAAGATAAAGATATTAATAAATTAGATTGTGAAATAAATGAAAAAGTTATTTTACTTATTATGAAACAACAGCCTATTGCTAGCGACTTAAGAATGATGATGGCAGCTTTAAAAATTGCTACTGATTTTGAAAGAATGGGTGATAATGTTGCAAGTATCGCTAATATTCGTTTAAGAGTTAAAATAACGGATGATTACGTGCTTACACGCCTTAAAACAATGGGGAAACTTGCGATGCTTATGCTGCAAGATTTAAATACGGCCGCAAAAAATGAAGATATAACATTAATTCGTGAAATTATTGATCGTGATCAAGATATAGATGATTTATATGCTAATATCGTCAATACAACATATTTAATAGATAATGATCCATTTGTGGCTGGGCAAGCACATTTAGCAGCACGTAACTTAGAACGTGTGGGGGACCATGTAACTAATATTGCTGAAAGTGTATATTATTATTTGACGGGAGAACATTTTGATAGCTTTAAACGTTAATATAACAATCAAATGAATGATCACAATAAAAAATAACCACGATGCCTTATTTAAGTTAGGCTTCGTGGTTATTAGTTTTTACTGCTGCTCAATGATATTAGTTAAAGCTTCGACTTCATTCACCAGTTTTGAAATATAGGCTATTGTAGATTTTAATGCAGCTTCTGTTGTAATATCAACGCCAGCCATTTTAGCTAGTTCAACTGGAGATTTACTGCCACCTGCGCGCAAAGTATTCAACCAAGCATTAACTGCAGGTTGCCCTTCGTTTTTAATTTTTTGAGCTACCACAGTACCAATAGTTAATCCTGCTGAATAAGTATAGGAGTATAGACCCATATAGTAGTGTGGCTGTCTCATCCAAGTTAATTCTGCACCATTGGTTAACTCGATAGCATCACCAAAGAATTGTTCGTAGACATTACGAGTAATATGATTTAATAATGGTGCAGTCAAGGATTCACCTTGATCAACAAGTTTATACACTTCACGTTGATAAGCCGCTTCAAGTAGATGTGTAACCATATTATGATAATATGTGCGTGATAAAATTGAGCCAATCACCCAGCGTTTAAATTTAGGATCATCACTATGTTCAAATAAATAGTTAGACATGAGCATTTCATTCATAGTTGAAGGTGCTTCGACAAAATACATTGAGGCCTCTGAATCTAAGAAGTGTTGGTTTTGTTGAGCAAGGTTGAAATGACCTGCATGTCCAAGTTCATGAGCTAGGACAAATGTTTCAGTCATTTTTCCAGTCCAAGATATAAAAACATATGAATGTGATAAATAAGGACTTGCACAATAAGCACCTGTTTCTTTACCTTTATTTTGGGCAAAATCAATCCATCGTCTTGCATAGGCTTGTTCAACCATGTCCATATATTCTTCACCTAGGACGCTTAAGGCACCTCTAATATATGTTTTAGATTCTTCTATTGATATTTCAGGTTCATAGCTTGGATCAACAGAAATTTTCAAATCTTCAAAACGCATTTTTTCTAAGCCATGAATACGTTTTAATA
Organism: Staphylococcus sp. HMSC62D11; assembly: GCF_001839145.1. Lineage (NCBI taxonomy): Bacteria > Bacillati > Bacillota > Bacilli > Caryophanales > Staphylococcaceae > Staphylococcus > Staphylococcus sp. HMSC62D11. Next base: position 301,038 of record NZ_KV840177.1, read on the forward strand.
GACGCGCATATTTTTGCATCACGGGTGCTAAATCACTCATGATAACGTCAATTTGGCGATGATACATATCTCTGCTGACTTCCTGATCATGTAATAAAAAATCAATAACAGAGTCATAACCTCTTAAAGTAGCTTCGATTTTTTCTTGTTGTACTTGCATGTTATATGTTGCTGCTGTTGTATGTTGATATTGACGTAAAGCATCACTAAAGTGTTTAAAACTTTGCTGTCTAAAGTTAGGATCAGGGTGGTCTTCATATTCATTTTCAAAAGTAGCATAATCTAGAGGGTAGGTTATACCATCATGTTCAAATGGATGAAAGTGAACATCTAACATTTTTGTAGTGCCGTATAGATCATATGCACTTGAAAACAAAGGCGAAAGTGTCGCAAGTGTCTCTTCAACAGCAGGGGATAATTGATAAGATTTTCTTTGAATCAATTTCTCTATATAGTGTGGGTAAGGAACATTGGCTTGAATTGTTCGTATTTGATTATCTGACAAAGCAAGGAGTTCTGATTCAACGAAAGAAAGCTGACTCGCTATCAAACCCATTGATGTTGAAAATTTCGCGTTTACCTTTTGACCTTCTTCATCTGTAGTATCAACGCTAAGTCTTAGTTCAACATAGTTTGCTAATCGATCTATCGTAATTAAAATATTTTCATATTCATCTAATGCTTTAAGTGTAAGTTGTGTATTTGTAAGTTGAGATTTAAAAGATTGCTGGAAATGTTTTGCACGTTTAGTTGTTTCAGCTAAAGTGTTATAAAAATCATCATCACTTTTAAATAAATCTTGCAAATCCCATGTTTCATTAGTAGGGACATCTTTTCTTAATGGTAATCCTATAGGCATTAATATCACTCCTATGTATTTGTATGTATCATTTATTATACATGAATTTATCAATTTCTTCAGAACCGTTAATAAATAAAAAAGTACATGAAAAGATAGGGGAGTGTACACTTAATTGTAATCGTAAGGCTAAAATTGTGTGATTTCAGTGATAAAGCGATGGTATAATGAATAAAATTTATGATATAGTTATACATAATGTAGATTAAAAGATTAAGGAGTATAATAATGAGTATCTTTGATATGCCTAATTATTTGTGGATAACTATTATAGCGATGGTTATTCTAACAGTTATTTGTACTTTAATACTGCATAAATGGTTTTTTGCTTCAATTGTAACGTTTGTTGTACTTGCAATTCTGGCATTTTTTATACCTAATTTTTATTCTATTTCATACCAACCATTGCTAGGTTATGCTGCATTCTTAGCGATTATGAGTTTAATCTTGAGTTTCTTATTATGGTATAGCACAAGAAATTGGAGACGTGAACGTAAGAAAAAACAATTAGAAAAAGAAATACGTCAAGAATATGCAAATAAACATGAGCAACAACCATTCGATAACAATAATGAAGAAATATTACGTCGAAAAAAGCGTTAACATAAAAAACACATATAGCACAAAGGTGATTTGACTGACATAAATCATCTTTGTGCTTCTTTTTTATTCAATACTATATTTATTAGTTCAATAGATTAGAGGACAGCTTCAGCCGGTAGTCTTCAACCATAAGAGAAGGTAGGTTTGTCAATAACACTTAATGTAACAATCAAAACCACCCGTGTGAACGGGTGGTTTGTT
>NZ_KV840178.1:0-7027 GCF_001839145.1 Staphylococcus sp. HMSC62D11
GAGGGTCAGAGGTTCGAATCCTCTATGGCTCATTGTTTGCACTTTCTCTCAGGAAAGTGCTTTTTTTATTTTTATCAAAAATTTTGACATAAATTATAGTGTTCATATGACAGTTATTATAATGATTGGTATAATTAATATCATGAAATTGAAACCGGAGGAGATGTCATGGATTTTTCTAATTTTTTTAGTAATCTAAGTACTTTAAAAATTATAACAAGCGTACTTGACTTGATTATTGTTTGGTACGTTCTCTATCTTCTCATTACTGTCTTTAAAGGAACTAAAGCGATTCAACTGCTCAAAGGTATAGTTGTTATTGTCATCTTTCAACAAATTAGTAAAGTGCTTAATTTGACAGCAACTTCTAAGTTGTTTGACATTGTCATTCAATGGGGAGTACTTGCCCTTATTGTTATCTTCCAGCCTGAAATAAGACGTGCACTTGAACAATTAGGTAGAGGAAGTTTGTTTAAACGCTATACTAATACTTACAGTCGTGATGAAGAGAAATTAATAGAAGCTGTTTCGAAAGCTGTGCAATATATGGCTAAAAGACGTATAGGCGCTTTGATTGTTTTTGAAAAAGAAACAGGCTTACAGGATTATATTGAAACGGGAATTCCTTTAGATTCAGATATTTCACAAGAGCTATTAACGAATGTGTTTATTCCTAATACTCCGTTGCATGATGGTGCAATGATTATTCAGGGAACTAAAATTGCCAGTGCTGCAAGTTATTTACCATTATCTGATAGCGCAAAAATATCTAAAAGTTTAGGTACAAGACATCGTGCTGCAGTCGGAATTTCTGAAGTTTCTGATGCTTTCACCGTGATTGTATCTGAAGAGACGGGGTCTATTTCAGTTACTTTTGATGGAAAGTTGAGACGAGATATTTCAAATGAAGTATTTGAAGAACTACTAGCTGAACATTGGTTTGGCTCACACTTTCAAAAGAAGGGTGTGAAATGACATGTTAGAAAATAAATGGGGCTTACGTTTTGTAGCATTTATATTGGCACTATTTTTCTATTTATCTGTGAATAATGTATTTGGAAATATTTTTAGTAACAATGACTTATCCCAAAATTCATCCAAGACGATTGAAGATGTACCTGTTCAAGTAATTTATAATACAAAAAATTTGCATGTAACTAAAGCACCAGACACAGTTGATGTAACGATTTCAGGACCTCAATCTAAATTGCTTAAAATTGAGAACGCAGATGATATTAAAGTTGCAGTAGATTTGTCTAAAGCAAGAGCAGGTAATTATAAAGAAGATTATGTGGTAAAGGGATTAAGCAATGATATTAATTATAATGTGAAGCCTAAGCAAGCACATGTAACTTTAGAAGACAAAGTGACGCGTACAATGCATGTCACGCCTGATATTAGTAATAACGATATTGCTGGTAACTATAAAGTAAGCGAAGAAAAGGTATCTCCTGAAACTGTGAAGGTTACAGGTGGTAAAGAACAGTTAAATCAAATTGCTTATTTAAAGGCAACATTTAGAAATGCCAATAAAATTGATAAAGATACAACAGATATTGCTGACATTGCGGCTTTTGATAAACAATTAAATAAGTTAAATGTTACAATTCAACCAGACAGCGCTAAATTAAGTGTAAAGGTTAAGCCGTATTCTAAAAAAGTTAAAGTAAATGTTAAAACGGTTGGATCTTTACCAAATAATGCAAAAGTACAGAACATCAAACTTGATGATGATGAAGTCGAACTATTTGGCAACCGAGACGATTTAGCAAATATCAAAGAAGTTACAGCTGAAATAGATTTAGATGATGTTAAAGAAAATACGAGTCAGACCGTGAAATTTAAATTGCCTGATCATGTGTCGAAACTTGACCCGAGTGAAACAAACGTAGAAATTACAATAAATTAATAAAAAGTAGAGGAGTATTTTTGATGGGGAAATATTTTGGTACAGATGGAGTAAGAGGTATTGCAAATAAAGAATTAACACCAGAACTCGCCTTTAAATTAGGGCGTTATGGTGGCTATGTATTAGCGCATAATGAGAATGAAGCGCATCCTAAAGTTCTAGTAGGTAGGGATACGCGTGTATCTGGAGAAATGTTAGAAGCTGCTTTAATTGCAGGATTAGTCTCAATCGGAGCAGAAGTTATGAGATTAGGTGTGATATCAACGCCTGGTGTTGCATACTTAACAAAAGAAATGGGTGCTGAATTAGGTGTCATGATTTCAGCATCACATAATCCTGTTGCGGATAATGGTATTAAGTTTTTTGGTTCAGATGGTTTTAAATTGTCAGATGATCAAGAAAGCGAAATTGAAGCCCTATTAGAACAACAAAATCCTGAATTACCTAGACCAGTGGGACAAGATATTGTACATTATTCTGATTATTTTGAAGGAGCACAAAAATATTTAAGTTTCTTAAAATCAACAGTAGATGTTAATTTAGAAGGTATGAAAATTGCGTTAGACGGCGCTAACGGATCTACGTCTTCATTAGCACCGTTCCTTTTTGGTGATTTAGAAGCAGATACAGAAACAATTGGCTGCAGTCCAGATGGGTATAATATCAATGAAAATTGTGGTTCAACTCATCCAGAAAATCTTGCTAAAACTGTATTAGAAACAAACAGTGATTTCGGTTTAGCCTTTGATGGTGATGGTGATCGTATCATTGCGGTTGATGAAAATGGTCAAATCGTGGATGGTGATCAAATCATGTTTATCATTGGCCAAGCGATGCATAAGAATCAAGAATTAAAAAAAGATATGATTGTTTCAACTGTCATGAGTAATTTAGGTTTTTATAAAGCTTTAGAAAATGAAGGTATTGCTTCAAATAAAACTAAAGTAGGCGACAGATATGTTGTTGAAGAAATGAGAAAAGGTGACTACAACCTAGGTGGTGAACAATCTGGACATATTGTAATGATGGATTACAATACAACAGGTGATGGTTTATTAACAGGTATTCAATTAGCTTCAATCATTAAAATGAGTGGTAAACCTCTAAGTGAATTAGCGGCACAAATGAAAAAATATCCACAATCACTTATAAATGTAAGAGTAACAGATAAATATAATGTGGAAAAAAATGAAGATGTGAAAGCTGAAATAGCAAAAGTTGAAGCTGAAATGAATGGAGAAGGTCGAATTCTAGTAAGACCTTCAGGAACTGAACCACTAGTTCGTGTAATGGTGGAGGCTTCTACAGATGATAATGCAAACCGCTACGCCGAACAAATTGCTCAAGTTGTAGAAGCGAAAATGGGCTTAGAAAAATAAAATAAGTTAAACATTGTAATGTAAAGCTAATGAAGCATATTTAAATTGTTTCATTAGCTTTTTTTCTTATAAAATGTTTTTTTAAAACTTCACATTAGTTTTCCAGAGGTTAAATTTGCTCAAGGAACTACAACACTTAAAAAATAAATATGACACATTTATTTTTTTATAGCGCAAAGTTATATTTAGTAGTGTAAAATTATTTTAACATTTCGGTTATTCTAAGAATTTTAAATAAAATTCCGTATAATGTTGTGAAAATATTTGCAATATAACTTTCAAACATTGTAAAATAAACATTAATGGAAAGGAGGAAAGTGAATAAAAAACAATTATAGCGCCTGTGCAATTGTTTAAATACATGTTGACGACCAACAACTAATACAAGAGAGTTGTTAGAGACATTTATTTAACTTTTGTAGACGAGGAGGATAGTGATCGAAGTGATCGGCGGATGCTATCCCGGATGTGGCTCATTCGACAGCTTATTAAATAAAACATTGAGGTAACTTAATGGACAAAATTAATAAGATCGCCAAACTAATATCATGAAAAATAAAGTATAAGGGCTTGTTTTTATGTTTCTACAAATAGAGCTGTAATTTGCTTTTGAAACGATAGAACGACAGGCTTGTTTAACTTTGCTTAAATGAAGGTATGGCAGATGATTGCTAATCTAAATTACAGCAATACGTCATATAATGTACTTTATTATTTCTAATGGAGGAAATTAAATATATGTGCGGAATTGTAGGTTATATAGGTTATGATAAGGCCAAAGAATTATTATTATCAGGGTTAGAAAAATTAGAATATAGAGGTTATGATTCAGCAGGTATTGCTGTTGCTAATGAAGAGGGAACAAAGGTTTTTAAGGAAAAAGGTAGAATCGCTGAATTACGCAAAGTGGCTGACAATAATGATATTGATGGATCTATTGGAATCGGTCACACGCGTTGGGCTACACACGGCGTCCCTAATTACCAAAACTCACATCCACATCAATCAACAAGTGGACGCTTTACATTAGTTCATAACGGTGTAATTGAAAATTATGAAGAACTAAGAGATAGCTATTTAACAGATGTAACATTGGTATCTGATACAGACACTGAAGTTATCGTTCAATTAGTAGAATATTTTTCAAATAAAGGGTTATCTACTGAGGAAGCTTTTACTAAAGTTGTATCTCTCTTACATGGCTCTTATGCTTTAGGTTTAATAGATGAACAAGACAAAGATACAATCTTCGTTGCTAAGAATAAATCACCTTTATTAGTTGGTCTTGGAGATCATTTTAATGTTATTGCTTCGGATGCTTTAGCAATGATTAAAGTTACGAATCAATATAAAGAAATTAAAGATCATGAAATTGTTATCGTTAAAAGAGAAAGTGTAACAATTAAAGATTTAGATGGCAATATTCAAGAACGTGATGCATATACAGCTGAAATTGATGCTTCAGATGCTGAAAAAGGTGTTTATGCGCACTATATGCTAAAAGAAATTAATGATCAACCAGCTGTCATGAGACGTATTATCCAGGAATATCAAGATGGACAAGGTAATTTAAAAATAGATGCTGATATTGTTAAAGATGTTGCTGAAGCAGACCGTATCTATATTATTGCAGCAGGTACAAGTTATCACGCCGGTTTGGTAGGTAAAGAATATCTTGAAAAATGGGCAGGTACGCCTACAGAAGTGCATGTAGCATCAGAATTTGTCTATAATACACCTCTACTATCTAAAAAACCATTATTTATCTATATTTCACAATCTGGTGAAACGGCTGATAGTCGTGCAGTGTTAGTTGAATCTAATCGACTAGGACATAAGGCATTGACCATTACGAATGTTGCTGGTTCTACGCTATCACGTGAAGCAGATCATACACTGTTGTTACATGCTGGTCCAGAGATTGCGGTTGCTTCAACAAAAGCATATACGGCACAAATTGCTGTATTGGCAATATTATCTCAAGTAATTGCCAAACATCATGGTCATGAAGCAGATATAGATTTATTAAGAGAGTTAGCTAAAGTAACGACAGCAATTGAAACAATTGTAGATGATACACCAAAAATGGAGCAAATTGCGACAGACTTTTTAGCAACTACACGTAATGCCTTCTTTATTGGTCGAACAATGGATTATAATGTCAGTCTTGAAGGAGCACTGAAATTAAAAGAAATTTCATATATTCAGGCTGAAGGTTTTGCGGGTGGAGAATTAAAACACGGTACGATTGCACTTATTGAAGAAGGAACACCAGTAATAGGGCTAGCCACTCAAGAAAAGGTGAACTTATCTATTCGTGGTAATGTCAAAGAAGTTGTTGCACGCGGTGCACATCCATGTATTATTTCAATGGAAGGCTTGGAAAAAGAAGGAGACACATATGTAATTCCTCGTGTTCATGAGTTGTTAACACCTTTAGTATCAGTAGTTACATTGCAACTTATTTCATATTATGCAGCGTTGCATAGAGGATTAGATGTTGATAAACCACGTAATTTAGCAAAATCAGTGACGGTTGAATAAATTAGTTAACATATATAGGGAGTAGGACAATAATAGGTATTTAGAAATACCCAAGCTGGTTTTTCGAAATTTAAACTAATATTGTCTTACTCCTTGTTTTTTATAGGAAGACGTTATTAAACTTTTCAGTAAGTTTATTTGCTATAATTATTCTCATTTCAAAGACTATTTGTAGCGCTATAAGTAAATTTCAACATTGGCCAATAATTGTCTATAATGAAGATGATTACCTTAGGAGGTTACAAAGAAAGATGGATATAATTAAAGCAATATTTTTAGATATGGATGGTACGATCCTACACGAAGATAATACAGCTAGTGGTTATACTAAAGAAGTAATAGACCAATTGCGAGCTAAGGGGTATAAGGTCTTTCTTGCTACAGGGCGTTCTTATGCTGAAATTAATCAGCTTGTTCCTAAAGGATTTACAGTTGATGGTATCATAAGTTCCAATGGTACCAGTGGTGAGGTCAAAGCGCATAATATATTTCGACATAGTTTAACACAAGAAGCGGTAAATAAAATTGTTCAATTAGCACAACAACAACATATATATTATGAGGTCTTTCCATTTGAAGGCCAACGCCTTGCACTGCAACAAGATGAATCTTGGATGCGTGGCATGGTGAGGGAAGAAGAACCACAAAACAATGTAGGGATTAGCGAATGGCGTTCTCGTAAAGACGCGCTCAAAGGTAAGATTAACTGGGTTAAAACATTGCCTGAAACATCATATTCTAAAATATATTTATTCACTACAGATTTAGCACAAATTACTCAGTTTAGGCAGTCACTTATTGACCAACAATTAAGTTTGAACATTAGCGTATCTAATTCATCTCGCTTTAATGCTGAGACGATGGCATATGGTGTTGATAAAGGCAGTGGCATTGCTGAAATGATTGCGCATTTTGGTATTCAACAGCAAGAGACGCTTGTCATTGGAGATAGTGATAATGATCGCGCGATGTTTAAATATGGTCATGTTACGGTAGCCATGAAGAATGCACGTCCAGAAATAAAGGATTTGACTGACGATGTTACGGTTTATGATAATGAAGAAGATGGTGCAGCACGTTATTTAGCAGATAGATTTTTATAACCAAGTTGGGACATAAATACAAAGTATTAAGATTGTAATGTTAAAATCTTTTCTTCGCTATGATTTTTACAATATAATTTGAAGTGATTAAA
>NZ_KV840179.1:0-33056 GCF_001839145.1 Staphylococcus sp. HMSC62D11
GCACAAAGAAATTCCGTAAGAAATTCAACAGAAATGTGCAAGCTGGGGAAACAGGGCCCCAACAAAGAGAAATGCCCAAGTATTTCAACAAAAACGTGCCCCAGTAAGGTATTTAAAAAACAATTATATTTTTATGTATAGAAATGGGAGTTATCAAAGTAGCAGGGCGTTAATTGATTTCTTTGTTGGCAAAAAGCCGAACATTATTATCAGTAAATACAAAAACCACACATCAACTAGTATTAGATGCGTGGTTTTATATATGTGTAGATAAAGTATAAAATCTCCTACAATTTTGGCATTTTAGATTTCCAAAAATGTCCTTCAGGATAATATAATTTTTCGATTTTTTGTTGTAAAACGAGTTTTTTCAATTCTTTATTAAGCAATTTTTCTGGCCATTCATAAATGGTTAATAATTCTTCCATCGTGACAAGTTGTTTTTTCTGGATATATATTTCCAATTTAGGTGGAAGTTGCTTTTCAATCGGAGTGCCCATTAATTCGTTAATAATATACGTATATATATGGTATGGATATAATCCTTCAACTTTCAGACCTTCTTCATGAATGTTCTCATTGAAGAATACAAGTGAAGGAGATTGTTCAATTTCCATTTCTCTAGCAATATGAAGATCTACTTTCAGACTTTCAGTTAATTTACTAGTTTGTAAATCCTCTTTGAACACTTCATAATCAAGCCCAGCATTTTTAATACAATTACAAATCATATCTTCTGTAATAATATCACATTTAGGGACAATCTCATTTTGCATTAAATGTATAAAGCGTTCAGCTCTGAGCCGACCTTGTAATTCTGCAGCTTTATAAGCTAAAGCAATATTATCAAACTCTGATGTACTTTGAGCTTGGCATTTGGTCAAGACGCGTAATGAAGGATTTAGTATATGTCTTATTCTAATGTATTGATTATATTCAATTCGAAGTTTAGAAATCAATGCAGATAATTTAAAGCAATCTGAGTCAAATGGGTCAAAAAATGAATAGATTTCAATTTTGCTTACAGGTGACAGATTTGCATCTTCACGACTCTCATTGTGCATTAATTTTAATTCTTCAGCCATGTTTTTCACCTTCAATGTCTAGTTAAGCATTTACCATATGGTTCGCAGTTAAGCGAAGTCGCTCATATAAGTATTCACCAACACCGGCTGGAAATTGTGCGGCTTGGATTGCTATATACATATTTTCCAACCATGCGTCACGTTCATATGTTGTAATTTTAAATCTTAAGTGTCGCTTCTTAAGCATTGGATGTCCATGTTCAGCTGTGTATAAATTAGGACCACCCAGAAATTGCGTTAAGAATTGCTTTTGCTTTCGACTTGTTTCTTGAAAATCTCCAGGAAATAAGTGATTAATTCTGTCGTCTTGTTCTACGAGAGTATAAAAATGATCTATCATCTTGTATAGCGCTTCTTGACCTATAATGTCGTAAGGTGTTGATGTCATGTAATCACCTATTTCTTGTAATTATATATCTAATATAACATGAATTTTTACATTTAAAAGTATTTCGCCTTCCAGTACAACGCTTTAATATTTATATAATCATTGTGCTTTGTAATCGAAGAATCGCTGTACTTTGTTCTTAGGTTTAACATAGTCAATTCCACATTCTTGAAGAAAATTTAGAAAGATTTGCTTGCCTTGTTCGTAATCATTAACCTCAAATTCAAGTTCATAGTCTTCAGTTCCCAAGTATTCACTATGGTCAAGAACAAGAAGTTGATGTTTAAAGTATACTTCCATGCGATGTGTTGTTAGGGAACCTAAAATGTTTAATTCATCATCAGTTATATCGAATTGCATCAATTGATGTTGAATATCTTCAGGAAATTGTTGTAATGTCAAAGTTTTACCAATTTCAGGTATAAGATTGGTGGAATGATTATATTCTGTTAATCCAACAGTTGCAGGTACTTTTAAAGTAAGTTCATAGCTGTCATCTTTGACACGGATGCGCAAAGCACTATGGTTAGCTTTCAGTTTAAAATCGCTAGTATCTATATAAAAATTTGTTTGTGAAAAAGGCATAACATTTTGAAAATACTTTTGACGGATATCATCATATTGTGAAGAAGTTAATAACTGTTTAAATTCAATTTCGTGATTTGTTGACATGGATTGACACTCCTTTAACACATGCTGTGATAATAACATTAATATTATGCAGTAATTCATCAAAAAGTTAAAGTAAACGTGTGCGCTGGGATATTATTAAACCACTGTGGTTTCTTTTGCAAGTACTAGTTTGAAACATGTGTTATGTATGAGATTTATGTTAAAATAGTAACGAAAATAAGGAGGAACAGGCATGCGTATTTATGTAAATGAAATTAAAGTTAAAGATGATGGCATTTATTGCTACTCAGATGACCCAACAGATGGTTTGGAAGAAGTAGGACAAATGCTTGTAGATAGTGATAATTATGGATTTGCTTACATATTAGATGATGGACAGTCCTATTCATACCTCATTTTTGTAGAAGAAACATGGTCAATGTTGCATGAAAATAGAGATAAAACCATTATTGTAAATGATGATTTGAAATTAGAACATTTTCAGGAAGAATTCGATTTTATACTAGATAATATCGTTGGCAATAATAATTATGGTAAGGAGTTTGTAGCAGCAGTAGAAAAAACTTTTGAACTAGAGTGAAGCGGAGTGAAGTAATATGAATCAATGGGATCAATTTTTAACACCTTATAAGCAAGCTGTAGATGAATTAAAAGTAAAACTTAAAGGATTACGTAAGCAATATGAAGTTGGAGAACATGCATCGCCCATTGAATTTGTCACCGGCCGTGTTAAGCCAATTACTAGTATAATCGATAAAGCGAATAAGAGAGGTATACCCTTTGATCGCTTGCAACAGGAAATGTATGATATCGCTGGATTAAGAATGATGTGTCAATTTGTAGATGATATTGATGTTGTTGTTAAGATGTTACGACAAAGACAGGATTTTAGAGTGATTGAAGAGCGTGACTATATTAATAATACAAAACAAAGTGGCTATCGTTCGTATCATGTAATTATCGAATATCCAATTGAGACATTAGATGGTCAGAAAAAGATTTTAGCTGAAATTCAAATTCGTACTTTAGCGATGAATTTCTGGGCTACGATCGAACACACATTACGTTATAAATATGATGGCGATTATCCAGATGAGATACAGCACCGATTAGAACGTGCTGCTGAAGCGGCTTATTTACTTGATGAAGAAATGTCTGAAATTAAAGAAGAAATACAAGAAGCACAAAAATATTATTCACAAAAACGAGCTAAAAAACATGATAATAATTAATGAGGTGTAAAGTAATGCGTTATACGATTCTATCCAAAGGTGACTCGAAGTCGAATGCATTAAAGCATAAAATGATTAGTCATATGAAGGACTTTCACATGACACAGAATGATGAGAATCCAGAAATAGTTATATCTGTTGGTGGAGATGGTACTTTACTTCAAGCATTTCATCAATACAGTCATATGCTTTCCCAAGTCGCTTTTGTAGGGGTGCACACTGGTCACTTAGGATTTTATGCTGATTGGTTACCTCATGAAGTGGAAAAATTAATTATAGAAATTAATAATTCTGAGTTTCAAGTCATTGAATACCCATTATTAGAAATGATTGTACGCTATAATGATAATGGTTATGAGACGCGTTACTTGGCATTGAATGAAGCAACGATGAAAACGGATAATGGCTCTACACTGGTTGTTGATGTTAATATTCGTGGTAAACATTTTGAACGCTTTAGAGGAGATGGTTTGTGTATCTCTACACCATCTGGGTCTACTGCTTATAATAAGGCGTTGGGAGGGGCATTAATTCATCCTTCCCTTGAAGCAATTCAAATTGCTGAAATTGCCTCAATCAATAATAGAGTATTCCGTACGGTCGGTTCACCACTTGTCTTGCCTAAGCACCATACATGTTATATCACACCTGTAAACCATGATACAATTCGTACAACCATTGATCATGTCAGCATTAAACATAAAAATGTCAGCGGTATTCAATATAGAGTTGCCAATGAAAAAGTAAGGTTTGCTCGTTTTAGACCTTTCCCATTTTGGAAACGTGTCCATGATTCCTTTATTGAAAGTGATGACGAACGATGAGATTCACTTATGCAATCAAATCACCTGATGTACTAAAGTCATTTTTACAACAACAAGGTTTTTCCAAGAAAACGACAAGCGCCATTAAACAAAATGGCGCTTTACTTGTTAATCATGAGCCGGTCACAGTGCGTTATCAATTGCAACCGGGAGATAAGCTCACGATTATTTTGCCTACTGAAATTCCAAGTGCTAATTTACAAGCCTTTCACCATCCACTTGATATTGCTTACGAAGATGATTATCTATTAATCGTATGTAAACCGAGTTTACAAAATTGTGCACCATCGAGGGAGCATCCACATGAAAGTTTAATTGAACAAGTGATAGCTTATTGTCACGAGAATGATAATGATTTTACACCACATATTGTGACAAGACTGGATCGTAATACCACAGGTTTAGTGTTATTAGCTAAACATGGTCACATTCATCATCTCTTGTCACATATCAAAATAAACAAGCGTTATATAGCACTGTGTCATGGCGCAACTCAGCCAGAAGGAATTATAGAAGCGCCTATAGCCCGTGCAAATGATAGTATTATTACGCGGCAAGTTTCATCCACTGGTAAGTATGCTAAATCAACTTATCGAACGCTTAATAGCAAACAAAACGTTAGTTTATGTGAAGTTACATTACATACAGGACGCACACATCAAATCCGTGTACATTTTCAATACATTGGACATCCTTTGATAGGAGATGCGTTATATGGTGGAAATCATGATATGATTCACAACCATTGTTTGCAATGTACGGCATTACAATTTAAGCATCCTATTTTGCATAAAACGATATCAATAACTATTGATTATAAACAACTAATATGCCTGTATAACATGCTATAATAAACCAGTAATGGAGGTGTTCCAATTGTCTTTGGAGATAGAGAAAGCGGACAATGATCAACATGCGGTATATAACCAATCACTACTAGATGAATTATTAAATAACAATGATATTGATGATTTTAGAAAAGAATTTCTCGCAATGCATTCATATGAGCAAAGCGAGTATTTTGAGGATAGCGATAATGTTATTAGACATAAAATATTTCAATTGTTATCACCTCAAGAAGTTGCTGGATTTTTCGATCAATTAGAAATAGATGATGAGGATTATGAGCAATTATTCGACACAATGAATGCACAATATGCAAGTAAAGTTTTAGAAGAAATGTCCTACGATAACGCGGTAGATATATTAAATGAGTTATCAAAACCCAAAGTAGCAAGTTTGCTGACATTGATGAATAAAGACGATGCCAATGAGATTAAGGCATTACTGCATTATGAAGAAGATACAGCCGGCGGGATTATGACGACGGAATATATATCATTAGAGGCTGAAACACCAGTTAAAGAAGCATTGATGCTTGTCAAATCACAAGCTCCTGATGCAGAGACCATCTATGTTATTTTCGCAACGAATGTAGAAGGACAATTGGTTGGTGTTCTATCATTACGTGACTTAATTGTTTCTGAAAATGATGCTTATATAGAGGACATTATGAGTGAGCGTGTAATTAGTGTGAACGTTGCAGACGATCAAGAGCATGTTGCACAAAAAATGAGAGACTATGATTTTATTGCGTTACCAGTTGTTGATTATCAGGACCATCTGCTTGGGATCATAACTATTGACGATATTTTAGATGTTATGGATGAAGAAGCTAGTGAAGACTATTCTCGTTTGGCCGGTGTTTCTGACATTGATTCAACGAATGATTCAATTGTAAAAACAGCAGCAAAACGTTTACCTTGGCTCATTATTTTAACATTTTTAGGTATGATAACAGCTACCATTTTAGGCAATTTTGAAGATACTTTATCTAAAGTTGCTTTATTAGCAGCATTTATTCCAATTATCAGCGGGATGTCAGGAAATTCAGGCACTCAATCACTAGCCGTTTCAGTTCGGAATATTTCGACAGGAGAGATTGATGAACAAAGTAAGTTTAGAGTTGCATTACGTGAAGCGGGGAGTGGCATGTTATCTGGTTCGGTTTGCGCTATCATCTTATTTCTAATTATCGTTGTTGTTTTCAAACAGCCGTTTTTAGCTTTAATTGTTGCAGCAAGTTTAACTATAGCTATGACGGTTGGTACTTTAGTAGGTTCCATGATTCCATTATTAATGAATAAAATAAACATCGATCCTGCAGTAGCAAGCGGTCCGTTTATTACTACAATTAATGACATTGTTAGTATGTTAATTTATTTCGGATTAGCAACATCATTTATGTCATATTTAACTTAGGGGGGGGCGCATATGGAGTTTTTCTCACTTGTAATTGTTGTCGTAGCGGCATTTTTTACGCCGATATTAGTAAATCGTTTAAATATTAGTTTTTTACCTGTTGTTGTAGCAGAAATTTTAATGGGAGTGATTATTGGGAATTCTTTTCTAAATTTAGTTGAAAAGGATAGCATGCTCAATATTTTATCAACGCTTGGCTTTATCTTTTTAATGTTTTTAAGTGGTCTTGAGATTGATTTTTCAGCCTTTAAAAAAGACACACGCAATCGTCAGGGGCAAAGTCAAGAGGATAAAAATGTGCCTAGCCATTTAAATATGGCGTTAACTGTTTTTATCTTTATTATGATTATTTCTATTGTTTTAGCTTATGCTTTTAAATGGCTAGGTTTAGTTGATGATGTGCTATTGATGATCATTATTATTTCGACAATTTCTTTAGGTGTTGTCGTGCCAACGCTAAAGGAAATGAATATTATGCGCACGACGATTGGACAGTTTATTTTATTAGTAGCAGTATTAGCAGACTTGTTTACTATGGTGTTATTGACAGTATACGGTGCATTAAATGGTCAAGGTGGCGGTTCGATATGGTTATCAGCGATTTTAGTTGTTTTTACCGCTATTTTTTATATTATTGGTATTCTGTTCAAACATATGTCCTTTTTACAAAAATTAATGTCAGGTACAACACAAATTGGAATCCGTGCGATTTTTGCATTAATTATTTTATTAGTAGCATTGGCTGAAGGCGTGGGTGCTGAATACATTTTAGGTGCGTTTTTAGCTGGTGTCGTAGTTTCATTACTTAAACCCGATGAGGAGCTTGTGCAAAAATTAGATTCATTTGGTTATGGCTTTTTTATACCGATATTTTTTATTATGGTTGGTGTAGATTTAGACATACCATCACTTATTAAGGAACCCGCTTTATTGATTATTATACCGGTATTGATAGGTGCATTTTTAATATCAAAACTCTTACCAGTATTATTTATTCGACGATGGTTTGATACGAAAACAACCATTGCGTCAGCATTTTTACTCACTTCAACATTGTCATTAGTTATTGCGGCGGCGAAGATAGCTGAACAGCTAAAAACGATATCGTCAGAGACATCTGGTATTTTAATCCTCAGTGCCGTGATTACTTGTGTCTTTGTACCTGTTGTTTTTAAAAAATTATTCCCAATTCCAGATGAAGTTAATCGACGTATTGAAGTGGCGCTCATTGGGAAAAATCAACTAACCATACCAATTGCACAAAATCTAACATCACAGCTTTACAATGTGTCTTTATATTTTAGAAAAGATTTAAGTGATCATCGTCATTTGGCTGATAGTATTACTGTACTAGAAATCAATGATTATGACGAGGCGATATTAACTCGATTAGGTTTATTTGATAATGATATTGTCGTATGTGCAACCAATGATGATGATATCAATCGTCGTGTTGCGATGATGGCAGAAGAACACGGTGTTAATCGAGTGATTTGTCGTTTAGAGACAATGACTGATGACGTGGGAATGAAAAATTCTGGCATAGAAATATTCAGCAACTTTTTAAGCAATAAAATTTTTCTTAAAGGACTTATTGAAACACCCAATATGCTTAATTTACTAAGCAATGTGGAAACATCTTTATATGAAATTGAGATGTTAAATCATAAATATGAAAATCTAGAATTGCGTAATTTCCCATTTGGTGGCGATGTTATCTTTGTACGCATAATTAGAAATAATGAGTCTATCGTGCCACATGGTGATACACAGTTGCGTTATAAAGATCGTTTAATTGTAACAGGGTCTAAGGAATATGTAGATGAACTTAAAGGCGAGTTAGAATTTTATTATTAAGGGAGTGAAAATGTTACTCAATGTGAATTTGTAGTCCCGGCCCGGCAAGGTTGACTAGGATTGAAAAAACGTGGTATCAATGTATTTTCAATCCAGTCAACTACTGCCAATATTTCGTTTTAGCTTAAAACATAATGATGTCTCAGATTCAGGAACATACATGTTACACCACAAGTACCTAGGGCATTAAAACACTTTATTAGACACTAGAAATAGTGTTAAAATGTTGTATGATGCATAGAAGAGAGAGTTATGTATATAAAAAACGAAACAAGGAGATAGTTTAAATGTTAAATCTTGAAAATAAAACGTTTGTCATTATGGGTATTGCAAATAAACGCAGTATTGGGTTTGGCGTAGCTAAAGTATTAGATAAGTTAGGCGCAAAGTTGGTATTTACATACCGTAAAGAACGCAGCCGTAAAGAATTAGAAAAATTATTGGAACAATTAAATCAAAATGATCCAAAATTGTATCAAATTGATGTGCAAAAAGACGAAGATGTTATTAATGGTTTTGCTAAAATTGGTGAAGAAGTAGGCAATATTGATGGCGTTTATCATTCAATTGCCTTTGCAAATATCGAAGATTTACGTGGTCGCTTCTCTGAAACATCACGTGAAGGTTTCTTATTAGCTCAAGATATCAGTTCATATTCATTAACACTTGTAGCGCATGAAGCTAAAAAAATTATGCCTCATGGCGGTAGTATTGTGGCAACAACATATCTTGGTGGCGAATTTGCCGTTCAAAATTATAATGTGATGGGTGTAGCTAAAGCAAGTTTAGAAGCGAATGTTAAGTATTTAGCGCTAGACCTTGGGCAAGATAACATCCGTGTAAATGCGATTTCTGCTGGCCCAATTCGCACACTTAGTGCTAAAGGCGTAGGTGGTTTCAATACAATTTTGAAAGAGATTGAGGAACGCGCACCTTTACGTCGTAATGTAGATCAAGAAGAAGTCGGTAAGACAGCAGCATATTTACTTAGTGACTTATCTAGTGGTGTGACAGGTGAAAATATTCATGTAGATAGTGGATTCCACGCGATTAAATAATGATATTTTATTGAACACCGTTTGCACACCATAAATATATGGTAAGACACGGGCCCCAACAAAAAGAATTTCGATAAGAAATTCCACAAGCACAGGAAGTTGGGGTGGGCCTCAACAAAGAGATGTTTGAAATGAAAGCCAACAAACAAAGCGAGTTGGGGTAGCAAAAGAAAGCTGTTTCCTAAGAAAGCAAACCAACAATATAAAATGTTTTAAATAAGCCAGTAAATGAGTTTAAATACAACCCATTTACTGGCTATTTTTCTAGGAATGATAGTCCAGTTTCTTCTTTAGTTTGAAAATATTACACTGCTCTTATTAATCTTTAACGTCACTATTGGCTTTATCCATAATACGAGTGCGGTACTTAAAGATGTTGCTCGCGACTGTTTTCAACACTGCGTATAATGGAACTGCGATAAGTATGAGTGTAAATCCACCTAAATCGCCAGCTGCTAAAATAACGACGATAATTGTTAATGGGTGAATGCTTAACGATTTACCCATTACATTTGGTGTAATGACATTACCTTCAAGTTGTTGTGCAATTAATGTGACTATACAAACCCAGATAAATGTTGTAGGGCTATCGATAATTCCTAAAATGCCAGCTGGTGCGAATGACAACCATGGGCCTAAGAAAGGAATTAAGTTAGCAACACCAGCAAATAATACGAGTAAAGGTGTGTATGGTAATCCGATAATTGTATAACCGATATATAAGATGATTCCTAGGATAACACTAACGGTAACCTGTCCTTGGATATATGATTTTAATGTAAAGTTTAAATCTTGTAATAAACCTACAGCAAAAACTTTACGCTCTCCTTTGAAAAATTTAGCCACAGCTGGAATAAACTTTTCATGATCTTTTAACATATAAATTAAGAAGAACGGTACCATAACCAACAAGAAGATAGTAGAAATAAATGAAGTAATATAACTTAAAGAGTTGGCTAATACATCAGATACGCCATCTCCTAAAGACTTCACAGTATTATTAATACGAGTAGTCACATCACTAGGTAATTTATCCATTTGTTTTAGTGAGAAATTAATAATTCTTTCAACGTCATTTTGAATAGTTGGAATAGCATGAATTAAGCTATTAACATTTGAAATGATGATAGGTGCGATAAATGCAACAACAACTGCAACAATTGCAATCAAAGCAATAAAAATTGTCGTAATACTTGCCCATCTAGGGAAGCCAAATTTTTCCAATAATGTTTGAAATGGTAAACAAATATAAAATAGAAAACCACTTAGTATAAATGGAAGAAACACTGAACCAATGATGGTAGCAATTGGTGTGAATACGCTATGTACCTCCATAATTAATTTTATCAGTAAGAACAGAATTAATAATGCAACACCCGTTCTAAACCACACTTTATTAAGCATATGCTTAAGTCCTCCTAAATTTCATCATTCAATATATTTAAGTATATATCAAAACTTGTAACGACAAAAGTTATTTTAAATATAAACACAAATAAACAATTCAAGTTGAAGTCAAGATATTTTTTAAATGAACTTATCATTACTGTATTTTTCAAATCTTATTTTAAAAGTGAAAATCTCTTGTTACAATATGAATACGATAACTAGGGGGCTAGTCCAAATGTTAGATTTTAAGCCAGGTAAAATTAATAAACATATTTTACATAGTGATATATTACAAAGAGATATTACGTTATCTATATATTTACCCGAAACATATACTAATTTATCAAAATACCAAGTAATCATTTGCTTTGATGGGCTCGATTTTCTTAGATTTGGTCGTATTCAAAGAGTCTATGAACGCTTAAGACAAAATGAACAAATCCATCCAGCCATAATCGTAGGATTTAACTATGAAGATGTAGATAAGCGACGTGCTGAGTTTCATCCACAAGGTCAACGCAGTTCACAGACGATTCAAGCTGTAGGTAAAGAGTTGTTACCGTTTATAGATCAAACATTCCCAACATATAAAGTGGGTAACGCGCGATTATTAATAGGAGATAGCTTAGCCGGAAGTATTGCATTAATGATTGGGCTTACTTATCCGACAATATTTAGTCAAGTTGCCATGTTAAGTCCGATGTATGATGACTCAATTAGAGCACGCTTTGAAGCATGTCAACAACGTGATCAGTTGACGTTATGGCAAGCAATTGGATTGGAAGAGGAAGATTTCAAGTTACCAACGACAGGAGCGCCAGCCAATTTTCTAACACCAAATCGAGAATTGTCGGCACTAATAAAGCGTTATGGTATGTCACACGAATATGTGGAATTTGATGGCGGACATAATTGGAAATCCTGGAAACCAATGTTAGAGGATATTTTGAAATATTTCTTAAAGGTCGAAGAATAAGAAGATTTATAATATGCATAGATTACCAATGGGGCGTATCACAGGCAACACGATTGTTGATCAAAAGGCAGTTTGTTACAAGAAAGGTAGCGGGACTACGAATTTATTAGAATTCTGTCTCGCTCAGCGGCAAGAGTGACTAAGGTGGAAAAGCTTGATATAAGCATATTTTTAATACAGTCTATTCATATATAGTTTAGAGCTTAAAACGTAATTATGTTTTAAGCTCTAAATAGCTAGATTCATGCCAATAAAAATAATTCATATAATGAAATAATTTTTATTGTGCATTTAAGCTTATTTTTAAAGTTTTATAAAGCTTGTGCCGTCGGACGGATGATGATTTCATTAATTGAAGTTTCCACAGGTGTATCAATTGCAAATTGAATCGTACGTGCAACTTGTTCAGGTGGAATAGCTAGATTTGAGTAGAAGTCTTTAAGATTGTCTTTAATTTCTTGATCACTACCCTGTTGTGGTAATTCAGTTTGTACAGCTCCAGGTGAAATAACAGTTACACGTATATTTGATTGTACGCTTGCTTCCTCTTGTCGTAATGCTTCACTTGCTGCCCATACACCAAACTTAGTAGCTGAATATACACCTGTTGTTGCGCCAGATTGGTGTGCAGATAATGAAGCAATATTGATAATATGACCTGATTGTTGCTTACGCATAGTAGGTAAGGCAGCATCTATACCATATAAAGTTCCTTTTAAGTTAACATCAATCATTTGATCCCATTCTTCAACCAAACCCTTTGAAAATTCAGACAATGGCATTAGTCCTGCATTATTAATCCATACATCAATTTTTTTATAGTTTTCTAATGTCACTTGAGCTACTTTTTTACTTTCTTCTAGTTTTGATACATCTGCAGTAACATAGATGGCTTGACCACCATCATTTCTAATATCATTAACTAATTGAACCAAACGTTCCTTACGTCGCGCAGCAATTACTAAAATATTACCAGCTTTAGCTAACATTTTGGCAGTTGCTTCTCCTATACCACTACTTGCTCCTGTGATTACAATTACTTTTGACATATGTTAATCGTCTCCTTTTTCATCTTTCCTTAGGGCTACATAAGCCTCATAGCGTGCTTTTTCTGTATAACCATTTTTTTGTAGTTCTGCTAAATGTTGATGGATTTGTATCTTTTTGACTAGATATTCACGAGTAGATATAAGTTCATTAATTTGTGTATCCAATTTAGTTAAAGTGTTATTCAAAAGTTGAGTTGATAATTGATGATTGTGAAATTCTTTCATAATTTGTTTGATATCTTGTAATGACATACCAACATTTCGATAATGTGCAATCGCCATAAGCGTATCCATAGTTATTTCATTAAAAATACGAATACCTTGCTTATTTCTAGGTATATTAATTAAACCTTCTTTTTCGTAAAAACGTATAGTGTGTGGTGAAAGTCCAGTCTCATTAGATACTTCTTTGATTGTCTTCATTGAATCTCCTTTCCAACATATCTTAACCATAAACCCTTAGAGTAACTCTAAGTCAAGCTTTAAGTATAATGAAATTATAAAGGTGGTAGAGGGACTACGAAATCATTATGAATTCTGTCTCGCTCAGCGGCAAGAGTGACTAAGGTGAAAAAGCTTGATATAATCGTATTTTTAATACAGTTAACTACTGCCAATACAGAGATCAAAGCTCAAAATATAATTATGTCCCAGACTTAATAATATTATTAGTCAAAAATAATTAATTATTTATTTTTAAGTAACGGTTTTCATGTGATTTTGATATAATAGAGCTATGTAAAACAAAGGAGGGGTAACAATGATTTTAGGATTAGCATTGATTCCATCAAAATCATTTCAAGATGAGGTGAACGCATACCGTAAACGTTATGATACTCATTACGCTCAAATTAAACCTCATATCACAATCAAGGCGCAATTTCATATTAATGAAACGGAATTAGATTCAGTTAAACAAGATATTAAAGCTAGAATTAGTGATATTGCACCTATTGATGTACATGTGACAAAAGCATCAAGTTTTAAGCCAACTAATAATGTTATCTACTTTAAAGTTGCGAAAACAGATGAATTAGAAAAATTATTTAAACAATTTAATACAGATGCTTTTTATGGTATAGCTGAACATGCATTTGTCCCACACTTTACTATCGCTCAAGGTTTATCAAGCCAAGAGTTTGAAGATATTTATGGACAAGTTAAATTAGCAGGGGTAGACCATAAAGAAGTTATTGAAGCATTATCACTCTTAGAATATGACAATCAAGAAGATAAGTGGAATGTTATTGATACATTTCAATTTTAAACAATATGAATAAAAGATACTGTATGATGCACAGTCTAGTCATCATACAGTATCTTTTTTTAATGCGTATGTTTATTTGATTTAACGAAAAACGTGCCATAGAAAAATGCTAGAAATAGGAATACTATAGCTGAAAAGTAAAATGCATTATTCAAACTGTTTGTGAATTGAGTGATAAGACCGCCAAATAGTGGACCTATCATCGAACCAAAACCTTGCACACTATTAAAAACGCCCCATGTTTCTTCTTGCTCTTCGGGATTAATTTGTCCTGCCATAAACGTATTCCAAGCAGGGAGTAATAAACCATACATAAGGCCAATAAATAACGCAATTAACCACACAATCATGATGTTTGTGACTAATGACAGCCAGAAAATAAATGCTGTGTATAGTACAAAGCCAAAAATGATAATGCTATACATAAAGTTACGGCTATTATTGTCAATCATTTTAGATAAGAACAGCATAGAAAAGGCACAGGCCAATCCACCAATTACAATAGCAACGGTATATTCTATGGTTGTTACTTTGACAACTTTTGTCGCATACGTCGGTAAAATAGGAACGAGTGCTGAAACTGCTGCACCTTGGAGTAAAATACCAGGAAACAACACAAGATGTCGTTTCATAACGTTTATAATTTGACCGATTTGTTCTTTAACTGGCTTAGTATTGTAATTAGTTAATTGAATATTAACAAAGTAATACATAACCCAAGCAACAATGACAACTAAAGACATCATAAAGGCAAAGCGAGTAGGGTGCAATTTAACAAGCACATTCATAAACGCCCAACCAACGAGCAACCCAGAGAGCCATGCAAAATAAACATAACCCATTTGTTTGCCACGTTTATTTTCCTCTACACTTGATAACATGATAACCCAGATTGGGCTAACAGCGATACCGAGCATAATCGCTGATAAGATAATGATAATAGGGTTTGCTGGAACCCAAATCACTAAAAATAAACTAATAAAAGCGAGGAAAAAGCCTGCTGTTAGCACAAGCTTTGCTCCCCATTTTTTTAGTAGAAAACCTATAACGAAATTGGTAGATGCATCTGCAATAAAATGTATGGATAAAGCTGCAGATGTTACAGCCACGGAAATCGATGTGACAGTTGGCAAATAGTTTATATAACTAAGTGTATACATACCACGTGCGAATTCCATTAAAAATAAAATAATTAGCATGATGACAAAGCTTTTCTTACTATTTGTATGACTATTTGACAAAGAATCTTGCATACAATGGAACCCTTCCGTAAACTTCTTGATATTGTGATGAGTGATTGATTAAAGATAATAAATCAGTACATAATTTATATGTAGAATAGTCTACTTTTGTTTTTTTCATGCGTTGTGACATTGCTTGTAAAGCTTGTACATCATGCGTTAATTCAGATACACAGTTAATTGCATCTTCAGGTGTATCTGCAATTCTACCAAAACCTTTGTTTTCAAAATAACGCGCATTTTCTAACTCTTGTCCAGGTGCAGGGTTTAAAAAGACCATAGGAAGCGTTCTTGTTAGCGCTTCGGATATTGTGATGCCGCCTGGTTTTGTAATCATAAGTTGACTTGATGCCATCCATTCATTCATATTTTTAGTAAATCCTAGAATTAATACATTTTCTTGTTCTTTGAATTCAAAGGCTAATGATTGTTTTAAACCTTTGTTTTTGCCGCAAATCATCACAATTTGTGCGTGCGGACTCTTATCTAATATAGCTTTAATCAATTGGTCGAAACCTTTAGACACTCCGAATGCCCCTGCAGACATTAAAATCGTTGGTTTTTCTGGGTCTAATTTATGCTTTCTTAACCAAGCATCTTTATCAATCGGAGCTTCGAATTTATCTGATATTGGAATGCCTGTAACCTTAATATGAGATGCTGGGATGCCTACACTCATAAAATCAGCTTTGGTATCTTCAGTAGCTACATAATAACGCTGTGAATGCGGTGTGATCCAGTTTTTTTGCATACGATAATCTGTCATTACAGTTGCGATAGGTATGTTCATATTAAACTGTTCCGTTAAAACAGACATGACTGGTGTTGGAAAAGTCAAGAGGATCAAGTCAGGCTTTTCTTTCAACAGCAAGTTTATTAATTTATTTAAGCCATAATATTTGTAAAAACATTTATCTATCTCTTCAGGGCGACTATAGTAAAAGTTTTTGTACATATTGCGAAAATATTTAAAGCTATTGATATACCACTTTTTACAGATAGAAGTCAAAATTGGATGAGCTTCCATAAATAAGTCATGTTCAATAACACTGAGATGATCCAAATTCATTTCATTGAATTGGTTAACGATACTTTCTGTTACTTGTAAGTGTCCGTTACCAAAGGACCCAGTAATAATCAATATCTTTTTAGTTTGAGTAACCATAAATAGCCACCCTCCGTTAGTTTCAGTTTCAATTATATCTAAGCATTATAACACATTCATTCATCTTTGATAGTCGTCGTTGTCTTAATGTTACTAATCACTTAATAGTACTTTATTAATATAAAAATGTTAAATAATTAAGTCCTTACTATATTAATTGACTATATCTTTGTATATTACCATGGTAGCACGATTTTAATGAAATGTATTGTCATAATACAATTTATAGTAAATTTTTAAAATTTTTACCCTAAATTAATAAAGTTAAGCCCTAATTAATTTTTTGACTAATTAAATCGGATGTAAATGTTTTGATTGAAAAAGATAAGAATAAATTTATCATCATCTTTAAAACGTGTATAATGAAAGTATTGTAAAAAAAGTATTGTAAAAAAGGAGCGATACGTTTTGAATGCGAGCACATTATTTGAAAAAATTAGAGTAAAACAAGTAATTGGAACTTTAGATAGACACGTAACGGATATTACAACGGATTCACGTACAGCTAAATCAGGAAGTATTTTTGTAGCATCAAAAGGTTATACGGTAGACAGTCACAAATTTTGTCAAGATGTCATTAACCAAGGATGTCAAATTATTGTTGTGAAAAGTAAGCAAGAAGTCGAAGGCGATGTAACTCAAATTATTGTTAGTGAGACACTCAGAGTGGCAAGTTTGTTAGCGCATACCTTATTTGATTTTCCGAGCCATCAATTAACGACGTATGGTGTTACTGGAACAAATGGTAAAACTTCAATTGCTACCATGATTCATTTGATTTATCGTAAGTTACATAAAAATAGTGCTTATTTAGGAACAAATGGTTTCCAAATTAATGAGCAAAAGACAAAAGGTGCGAATACTACGCCTGAGACAGTGTCATTAACTAAAAAGATTAAAGAAGCCGTGGATGCTGGTGCAGAAGCGGTGACAATGGAAGTGTCAAGTCATGGTTTAGCTTTAGGTCGACTTAGAGGTGTTGAATTTGATGTTGCTATATTTTCAAATTTAACACAAGATCACTTAGATTTTCATGGCACTATGGAAGCATATGGACATGCTAAATCATTACTCTTTAGTCAATTAGGAGAAGATTTATCTAAAGAAAAGTACGTAGTTTTAAACAACGATGATGCTTTTTCTGAATATTTAGCGTCAGTAACCCCATACGAAATTTTTACATACGGTATTGATAACGATGCGCAATTTAAAGCAATTCATATTAATGAATCATTACAAGGAGTAACATTTGAACTTGACACACCATTTGGTAACTATAATGTACAATCACCATATGTTGGTAAATTCAATATTTCAAACTTAATGGCAGCAATGATTGCTGTGTGGAGTAAAGGAATACCTTTTGAAACTATTGTCGAAGCAGTGAAAACGCTTGAACCGGTCGAAGGACGACTTGAAGTACTTGATCCGAATTTACCTATAGATTTGATTATTGATTACGCACATACAGCAGATGGAATGAACAAATTAATAGATGCTGTTAAACCATTCGTAAAACGAAAACTGATTTTCTTAGTAGGTATGGCGGGTGAACGTGATTTAACTAAAACTCCAGAAATGGGAACAGTAGCTTGTCGAGCAGATTATGTTATCTTTACACCAGATAACCCAGCTAATGATGATCCTAAAATGCTAACTTCAGAATTAGCTAAAGGGGCCACGCACGATAACTATGTTGAATTTGAAGATCGCGCAGAAGGCATTAGACATGCAATTGAAGTTGCCGAACCGGGGGATACAGTTGTATTAGCATCTAAAGGAAGAGAACCTTATCAAATTATGCCAGGACATGTTAAAGTTCCGCATAGGGATGATTTGATAGGCTTAGAAGCTGCCTATAAGAAATTTGGCGGTGGCCCCGTTGATCGTTAAACAACTGATTATTCATCATGAAACGGTTAATGTTTATCTATATAAGAATAAAGAAACAAATCATTTGTTGATAGCTATTCCAGATGTTTTCTGGTCTTTCGAAATATCTTTAGCTACACATATAAATAAAATTAACGATGAATTAATGATGCAATTATTTACTTTTAATAATGAACAAGATGCAAGTACAATTGCTTCTAAATTAACTGGTTGGATTGCGGATAATTTAAAAGGAGATTTATAAATGAGTTTAAAAGATGAAGTAGAGTCAAGAAAGACGTTTGCCATCATTTCTCACCCAGATGCTGGTAAAACAACGTTAACAGAAAAACTATTATACTTTAGCGGTGCGATTCGTGAAGCAGGTACTGTTAAAGGTAAAAAGAGTGGTAAATTTGCTACAAGTGACTGGATGAAAGTTGAGCAAGAACGTGGTATTTCAGTTACAAGTTCAGTTATGCAATTTGATTACGATAATTATAAAATCAATATTCTTGATACACCAGGGCATGAAGACTTTTCAGAAGATACGTATCGTACTTTAATGGCTGTTGATAGTGCTGTCATGGTTATCGACTGTGCTAAAGGAATCGAACCACAGACATTGAAGTTATTTAAAGTTTGTAAAATGAGAGGTATTCCGATTTTTACATTTATCAATAAGTTAGATAGAGTTGGTAAAGAACCATTTGAATTATTAGATGAAATTGAAGAAACATTGAATATTGATACATATCCAATGAATTGGCCTATCGGTATGGGACAAAACTTCTTTGGCATTATTGATCGCAAAACAAAAACAATTGAGCCATTTAGAGATGAAGAAAATATATTACATCTAAACGATGATTTTGAACTGCAAGAAGCGCATGCAATCCAGAATGATAGTGCATTTAGCCAAGCAATTGAAGAAATGATGCTCGTTGATGAAGCTGGAGAGCAATTTGATGATGAGGCCTTATTAAGTGGCGATTTAACACCTGTATTCTTTGGGTCAGCATTAGCAAATTTTGGAGTGCAAAATTTCTTAAATGCTTATGTTGATTTTGCGCCAATGCCTCATGCAAGACAAACAAAAGAAGATATAGAAGTAAGTCCATTTGATGCTGATTTTTCAGGATTTATATTTAAAATTCAAGCCAATATGGATCCAAAACATAGAGATAGAATTGCCTTTATGCGTGTAGTAAGTGGTGCATTTGAGCGAGGTATGGATGTAACGTTACAGCGTACACTTAAAAAGCAAAAAATCACACGTTCTACTTCATTTATGGCAGACGATAAAGAGACGGTCAATCATGCAGTTGCTGGTGATATTATAGGTTTATATGATACGGGGAACTATCAAATTGGTGATACACTGGTTGGCGGTAAACAAAAATATAGTTTTCAAGATTTACCCCAATTTACCCCGGAAATATTTATGAAAGTATCTGCCAAAAACGTTATGAAACAAAAGCATTTTCATAAAGGTATAGAACAATTAGTACAAGAAGGTGCAATTCAATACTATAAAACATTACACACCAATCAAATTATTCTAGGTGCAGTAGGCCAGTTGCAATTTGAAGTATTTGAACACCGCATGAAGAACGAATATAACGTCGATGTTATCATGGAACCTGTAGGTAGAAAAATTGCTAGATGGATTGAAAACGAAGATGATATTAAAGATAAGATGAATACATCACGTTCTATTCTAGTTAAAGATAGATATGACCAACTTGTATTCCTTTTTGAAAATGAGTTTGCAACACGTTGGTTTGAGGAGAAATTCCCAGAAATAAAACTTTATAGCTTGTTGTAATTATATGAATCTTCAAGTTACTTATAAATTAGCCACACAATTTGTAGGCAATATATTGTACTCGGTTATCAATATATGTATAATATTGGTAACAAATGAATACCTATGACTGATGTCAGAGGGGAGTAACTTGAGATGTGGACAGGCACTTCGCTGCATTTATTAATAAAATGTCTGCATTAACACTTTATCGTCACTACGAAGGATGACTTCCGGTAAAGTGAGCGCCATCGCTTAGTGAGACCTTTGCTAATAATTTAGCATGGGTCTCTTTATTTGTATATCATGAACAAAGGAGTTGTCCGCTTTGGATCCAAGCTTAATTTTGCCTTATTTATGGGTTATACTCGTTCTTGTATTTTTGGAAGGATTACTTGCCGCAGATAATGCGGTCGTAATGGCGGTAATGGTAAGACATTTACCACCAGAACAAAGAAAGAAAGCCTTGTTTTATGGATTATTAGGTGCTTTTATATTTAGATTTATTGCATTATTCTTAATTAGTATTATTGCTAACTTTTGGTTTATACAAGCAGCAGGGGCTGTTTACTTAATTTTTATGTCTATTAAAAATTTATGGAATTTCTTCCATAGTAAAGATGAACCTCAACCTGAAGGTGATGATCATCATTATGATGAACACGGGGTTGAAAAGAAATTAAGTCCATTACAATTCTGGGGCACTGTATTAAAAGTTGAATTTGCAGATATCGCATTTGCAATTGATTCTATGTTAGCCGCAATGGCAATAGCTGTAACATTACCAAAAGTTGGAATTCATTTTGGTGGTATGGATTTAGGTCAATTTTCGGTGATGTTTATTGGCGGCATGATTGGTGTTATTCTAATGCGTTTTGCAGCAACATGGTTTGTAGAGCTACTTAACAAATATCCTGGCTTAGAAGGTGCAGCATTTGCTATTGTAGGTTGGGTAGGTATCAAGTTAGTTGTGATTGTTTTAGCACATAAAGACATTGCCGTGTTACCAGAAGATTTCCCACATTCAACTTTATGGCAAACTATATTTTGGGTAGTAATGATAGGTTTAGTTTTGGTAGGTTGGTTAACATCTGTACACAATAATAAAAAACGTGAACAACAATAAAGATAGATAACTTTGTCCATGGAGCATTCATGGGCAGAGTTTTTTTATAACTATAACAAATTGCAGATTTTAGTTAGACATATTAAGATTTAAAATATAGAAGTATATAGTAAAATGCTATAAATGTTCGTTATCATCAAGCAATTATACATTGATTGTGTCATAATAATAGAGTAATAAAAGTAAGGAGTTGTCATCTTTGGATAAGGGTAAAAAACAAGTGATACCTAGAAGTCAGTATCGAAGAAAAAGACGCGAATTTTTCCATAATGAAGAAAGAGAAGCACGAATTCAACAAGAGCAACAAGAAAAATTAAAACAAGCAAAAAAAGAAGCGCAGCAATCTAAAGTTAATGAAGAGCGTGTTAAAGATAATTTAAGAAAAGCACGTATTGAGAAATTAACGCAAGAAGAAATCCATCAACAACACAGTCAAGATATAAAAGAAAATACCCCAGACACTAGTATTCAAGATAATAATCATATAAAACAACAAATTGGAAAAGAAACAAATAGTATTGATGATGAGAAAAATACAGTAGAACATCACGCTAAAAAAACTGACGAAAAAATAAAGCAACAGAATGCGATTGACCGTGCAGATAATTATCAAAATGATGAACCTATTCAACAGAAAACATCAGAAACAAAAGAAAAGCCAAAAGAGACAGAATTACAAAATGATAGTAAAGATAATAAAGAGCAGCAACGAGATACATTAGAGAAACAGGAATCAAGACCTAAGAAAACGAATAAAAAACGTAATAGTAAATTCAATCAGTTAACAACAAAAAAAGCCAATCAAGAAGAACCACCTTTATACACACACCAGCAAATAAAGAAAGAAAATACACAACGTAAAAACGATACAGAGACAGTAAATTCAAAGGATGAACAAAAGCAACAAGCAGCAAATATAACAAGCGCTAAAAAGAACCATAAGCAAACACATCAAGAAAAGCCTAAAAAAACACAAACAGAACCCAATAAGGCAACTAAAGAGAATAAACAAGATAATATTAATAATGCACAGATTTTAGAAAGCATCACTAAATTCTTTAAAAAACATTGGGTTAAAGTTGTTATTGTTGTTGCAGTAATTATATTAATTTTATTATTAAGTGCAATATTTAGAAATGTAAATAACACTGGAACAAATCAAAGTGGTTTACTCAACTCTGGAAATCATGATAAGAAATATACAGCTACTATGAAAAGTGCCAATAGCGCAGTTAAATCAGTAGTTACGGTGGAAAGTGAATCACCTAAAAACAGCACCTTACCCAAAGATACTAAAGACTCAGAAAGTGAAATTGGTTCAGGTGTCGTCTACAAAAAAGTGGACGGCGCCATTTATATTATGACCAATGCACATGTAGTAGGAAATGAAAAAAAACAAAAACTTACATATGGCAATAACCAAACAATTCAAGGAAAAGTTGTAGGAAAAGATAAATGGTCTGATATTGCTGTTATCAAAGCTGAAGCACCTAAAGACGATGCATTAACACCAATTGACATTGGCGATTCTAGTAATTTAATACTCGGACAATCCATTTTAGTAGTCGGTAACCCATTAGGCGTTGATTTTAAAGGCTCAGTTTCTAAGGGAATTATTTCTGGTATGAATCGTTTTGTACCAGCTGATTTAGATAAAGATGGTAAATATGATGTTTTATCGAAAGCATTTCAAGTTGATGCACCAGTTAACCCAGGGAATTCTGGTGGTGCTGTTGTGGATGAAAATGGTGACTTAATAGGTATTGCCTCTTTAAAAATCAACATGGATAACGTAGAAGGTATGGCATTTGCCATTCCAATTAATGATGCTCAAAAAATTGCAAAACAACTAGAAGATAAAGGGAAAGTTGTTTATCCTAATACAGGCATTGATTTACAAAATGTCGGCGACTTAAATGATACTGAAAGAAAAGCAATAAAATTACCGGACAAAGTAAAAAATGGTGTTGTGATTAAACAAATCGATACAGATTCTTTAGGTGAAAAATCGGGTTTAAAAACAGATGATGTCATAGTAGAATTAGATGGTAAGCTAATTGAAGATAATTTGAGATATAGACAGATTATATTTAGTCATAGAGAAGATTTAAAAACGATTACAGCAAAAATTTATCGTGATGGTGAGCTGAAAGAAGTAAAAATTAAATTGAAATAGTGTTGAGGTGAAGTAGATGTCTATCTTCAATCAGTTACTAAAGAAAACCACTCCTCAACAGGGGATTGTACTGTATTATTTAGTAGCCATCGTCATTGCATTTTTATTATTAAATTTACCATTTGTCCATAAACCTAATGTCAATGTCAATCCAATAGATACTTTATTTGTAGCTGTATCTGGTATTAGTGTGACTGGATTATCGCCAGTTAATATTGTAGACACATATTCTACATTTGGCCAAGTCATCATTCTAATCATTCTAAATATTGGTGGCATTGGTGTGATGGCTATTGGAACCCTATTATGGGTTGTATTAGGTAAACGTATTGGGATACGTGAACGTCAACTCATTATGCTTGATAATAATAGGGAAACGATGAGTGGAACAGTTAAATTAATACTTGATATTGTAAAAACCATATTTGTTATTGAATTAGTCGGTGCATTATTACTAGCATTTTATTTTTATAGAGATAATCCAGATTTAAAAAATGCTTTAATGCAAGGTTTATTTGTGTCAATATCAGCTACTACAAATGGGGGCTTAGATATAACAGGGGAATCTCTTATTCCTTATGCAAATGATTACTTTGTCCAAACTATCGTGATGGTATTAATTATTTTAGGTTCCATTGGATTCCCAGTACTATTAGAGACAAAAGCATATATAAAAAATAGAATAACTAACTTCAGATTTTCATTATTTACAAAAATAACGACATCAACTTATTTCTTCTTATTCTTTTTTGGGATTATAGCAATTTTAGCACTAGAACATAATCATGCATTTAAAGGACTTAGTTGGCATCAGGAATTATTTTATTCATTCTTTCAGTCAGCAACTACAAGAAGTGCAGGATTACAAACGATAGATGTGACTAACTTCAGTGATGCTACAAATATTATTATGAGTTTACTCATGTTTATTGGTTCATCTCCTAGTTCTGTAGGTGGTGGAATTCGAACAACTACATTTGCTATCTTAATATTATTTGCACTTAATTTTAGTAATAATGAAGAAAAAACATCTATTAAAGTTTTCAATAGAGAATTGCATATTATGGATATACAACGATCATTTGCTGTATTTATAATGGCAAGTATTTTAACCTTTGTAAGTATGATTGTTATTGCTACAGCTGAGAATGGTAAATTAACTTTCTTACAAGTGTTTTTTGAAGTGATGTCTGCGTTTGGTACTTGCGGGTTAACACTAGGGGTAACTGATGATATTAGCAATGTGACTAAAATAGTATTAATGGTTCTTATGTTTATAGGACGTGTAGGTTTGATTTCATTTATTATAATGATTGCCGGTCGAAGAGAACCAGATAAATATCATTATCCAAAAGAGCGTATTCAAATTGGTTAATTATCACTTGTACGTTGGAATAGAAGCAAAACGATAGTTTAATAATTAATTACACAATCTTGTCGGGGCGAGACTACGAATTCATATTGAATTCTGTCTCGCGCCTTTTTTAATATTTCTTAATATGTCTAGCTGTTGATGAAGAATTTAAAAACATACAGAAACTTGTTTAACATGGATTGTTTAATATGATCGATGTTAAACTAAAGTTGACAGGAGGATGGCAATATGGAGAAAAATGAGAGAATTAGTGTTGACGTCATTACTACTACGGATATGCATAGTCAATTCTTAAATGGAAATTATGGCTCAAATATATATAGAGCAGGGCAATACGTAAAAGATATTAGAAAACGTAATAAACATGTCTTGTTACTTGATAGTGGAGGAAGTTTAGCTGGCTC
This sequence comes from Staphylococcus sp. HMSC62D11, assembly GCF_001839145.1. Taxonomy (NCBI): domain Bacteria; kingdom Bacillati; phylum Bacillota; class Bacilli; order Caryophanales; family Staphylococcaceae; genus Staphylococcus; species Staphylococcus sp. HMSC62D11. Next base: position 25,187 of record NZ_KV840179.1, read on the forward strand.
GTTACCAGCTTATTACTATGCCATAGTTGCTCCATATAAGCGACATCCTATGATAAAACTAATGAATGCGATGCAATATGATGCAAGTGGTATTAGTTCAGATGAATTTAAGTTTGGTCTGTCCTTTTTAACACGCTCAGTATCACTTGCAAGGTTTCCATGGTTATCCGCAAATATAGAATATAACATGACACGTGAGCCATACTTTTCAACGCCTTATGTAATCAAACAATATCAAGATGTGAGAATTGGTATTATAGGATTAACCGCAGATGGATTAATGAAAAATGAATACGCTGAAATGGAACCAGATGTAAAAATCGAGAAAACCTTACTATCTGCTAAACGCTGGATTCGTTATATTCATGAAACTGAGAAAATTGATTTTTTAATTGTAATTTATCATGGTGGTTTAGATAAAATAAGCCAAACTACAAATAGTCGTCATAGTGAAAATGCAAATGAAGCTGAGAAATTAATACGTGAGATGGGTGTGATAGATTTAATTATTACGGCGCATCAACATCAAACGGTAATAGGTAAAGACAATGAAACGGTGTATGTACAAGCTGGACAAAACGCTGAAGAATTGGTTCATATTAATATACAGTTTAAAAAACGCACGAATAGCTATGAAATAGAACATGTCAATGCCGAAGCTATAAATTTAAATCAACATAATGAAGATGAAGCATTATTAAAGCTAACATATTATGATAGAAAAGCAGTTACACATTGGTCTAATGAAATCATTTCTGAAACCTCGTGCTCCTTACAAGTAAATAGCTTAGAAGATATGGTAGCGGGTTCACATCACTTTACACAACTGCTGCATGACAGTTTGCGGTATGCATTTAACAATAATATCACCTGTGTTAATGTGCCTAGAAATGGAGAGCAAGGGTTAAAACAGCAGATACAAAATAAAGATATTTATGAAGCATATCCTCATCCAGACAAACCCATTGATATAACTCTGTTAGGTCAACAGATCAAAGATATCTTAGAATATAGTTATGCACATTTGGAAATTGAAGATGACCATTTGAAACAAACTGTGATAGATGAAACATTATGCACGCAATGGCAAGGATTTAATTATGAAGTGAATATGAAAAAGCCGCCATTTCAAAGGGTTACTATTAAAGGAATTGATTTAAATGGTAGTTATCGTGTTACTATGACCGATTATTGTTTTAGAAATTATCAGTTTATCATTGGTGACGTTATAGTAAACAGAGATAGTTTTGAATATCCAATGTCATTTATTATGACAAAACTATTAAACACCCATGACTATCGCCCTCAAATTAAAAATAATTTTATTGTAAACTCCTAACAATGATGCTTCATTAATTATAAACGTAGTGTAGCATTCAATTACTTGTTTTAAACTAAAAAATAAAAGCATTTCTTAGCTGCATAGACTAAGAAATGCTTTTTAACCATGAAATATTAATAATAGAATAATTGCAACAATCTGAGCAACAGATGTTGTTGCAATGCGACGTGTATAATGATAGCTGAGGGATAAAATAAGTTGACATACAAAGATGAAAACAACAATCCACCAATTATCTAAGTAAATAAACAAGGAACTGGAACATAATGCTGTAATTAGTACTTGTAACCAATATGGTAAATGAAATGCATTTAATTCCTTTTGCAGCACAGTTCGCATATATAATTCATGGCATGGTATGACAAACAATAAAGTAATTAGCATTTGCCATTTATAATGAACACCTGTTTTCGTTAATTCTTTAATTAATTCAGTGTAACTTAAATCATTTGAAATAAACGAGAATATTAACTGAATAATAATGAGTAAAAGGGCTGTAATTAATCCAACACCAATTGAAGTCAATAATCTTTTTGACTTAATGTCTCGCTGATAAAATACATAGCTTATTCCAGCAATTAACATAATACCAGTATATAGGTACCAATATTCTTGATGTTCGCCCCACATCACAAGTAAAATAAGGTGAAATACGATAAAGCTTGCAATAAACCATTTTAAAGCATTAGATATCTTCTTCATTGAAAATTAACCTTCTTGTTCAACGATTTTATACCGTTTATGATTAATTACAGTTTTTTCAGGTAAATCTAAGTCATTGAAATTTTCCATGATAGTCAAATCAACAATAACAGAGTTATCATTTATTTTTTCAACACGGCCTCTTAAACCGTCATAAAATTCTACAATATTACCTACTTCAGCAACAGTCATTCTGAGTCCTCCCTCAAATCATAGCTAAATTTTATTTTACTAAAAATTACACTACAAATAAACAAATTTCTCTTATAAATGCATATTTAAAGCTAAAATATGAAAAAAATGTCATAAATGAGTTAATGATTGGAAATTTTATTGGAATTAAGGCATAAAGTAAATAAGGGCATAAAGAAGAGAACTAAGGAGAGATAGAATGAAGTTTATAAGTAATAATAATATTACTGATCCAACACTTAATCTTGCCATGGAGGAATATGTTTTAAAACAATTACCCTCAGAGGAAAGCTATTTCTTATTTTACGTGAATCGACCATCAATCATAGTTGGGAAGAACCAAAATACGATTGAAGAAGTAAACAAGGAATACATTGATGAACATCATATTGACGTGGTACGTCGTATTTCAGGTGGTGGTGCTGTTTATCATGATACAGGAAATCTAAACTTTAGTTTTATAACTGATGATGATGGAAATAGCTTTCATAATTTCAAAAAATTTACCGAGCCCATTGTTCAAGCATTACAGTCATTAGGAGTAAATGCTGAAATGACAGGACGTAATGACATTCAAGTAGGTAGCGCAAAAATTTCTGGGAATGCAATGGTAAAAGTCAAAGATCGAATGTTTAGTCATGGCACATTAATGTTGAATAGTGAATTAGATGAAGTGCAGAATGCTTTACGTGTTAACCCAGCAAAAATAAAATCTAAAGGTATCAAATCCGTACGTAAACGTGTTGCCAATATTGAAGAGTTTTTAACAGAAAAAATTACTATTGAAGAGTTTAAACAAATTATTTTAAAAACGATTTTCGGTGAACATGAAGTAGAAGAATATCATTTAACTGATGACGATTGGAAAAAAATAGAACAATTAAGCAATGAAAAATACAGAACATGGGAATGGAATTACGGTAGAAACCCTAAATATAATTTTGAAAGAGAACATAAATTTGAGCGTGGTTTTATACAAATAAAACTAGATGTTAAAAAAGGAAAAATCGAACATGCTAAAATATTTGGTGATTTCTTTGGAGAAGGTAATATTACAGAATTAGAACAAGCATTAATTGGGTGCTTACATGATTATCCTCACATCAAAGAGGCTCTAGCTGATTATGATTTTTATTATTATTTTGGAGATATTGATAAAGATGAAATAATTAAGTTAATGTCCTAAGCATTAATTAAGGGCTATTCGCTTACTTGTTTAAGTAGTGAATAGCCCTTTTAGGATTTATACCAGGATCCGGATTTAGTCATTTAGAAACGCCTCCAATTTTTTGTATTCGTTTGTGTAATTCATAAAGTCTGTTTCGTTTTTATCAATGAGTGCCTTATCAATCAAGGTGGTTAACTTATCCTTTCTAGCCTTTCTTAGCGCCTCATCAATAATAAGTTCAACGCCTAAGTCGTTAACTGTAGTGACAAATTGATTAAGAGTTGTGTGTTGCACATTAGTATTATAATGCATAAGAAACACGACCTTTCTACATATTTAATTTATTTAAAATTAGTATACATCTGTTCAATTTCGAAATCAATGAATATTCTGACATTTATTCGAGAAAAAGGTGTAAATATATTCTTAAGGTATAACTTGACATTAAATAAAAATGATATAAAATATTAGTCAGTTATATGTTTTGAAGAATATATAATACTTTAATCGAAAGAAAGGAAGGTTACTCTATGGACAAAAAAACCATATATGTTATACGTAAAGGAGATATGGTCATACGACCCATTATCGACGATTATGGACATGCTCAAGGAACAGAAATCATTAAATTTGACACCACAAAAGAAAGAAGCCCATTTAAAACGCAGAAAATTATAGAAAGATCTTGCAAGTTTTACGGAAATAATTATCTTAGCAAAAAAGCAGAAACAAGTCGAATCGCTCGTATTAATAGCAAACCTCCGATATTACTCACTCCCTTATTCCCAACTTATTTTTTTCCAACACATTCTGACAGACAAGAAGAAAACATATGGATTAATATGCATTTTATTGTAGATATTAAGCCTTTAAAGCACAGAAAAAGTAAAGTCATTTTTGCTAATCATGAAACACTTATCATAAATGTGTCATTTCATAGTATGTGGCATCAATATATAAATGCCATTTTTTATTACTACATGGTAGATAAACAGTCTAAAATGCGTTCAAATAACCCCGATATGCCTATTGATTATGAAAAATCCTCACTAAATATTTACGAAGCACTTTCCCAATATTCTCTATTAGATAATAAATAGCAGTGTGTTTAAATTTAAATTATGCGGGATGTTTATATTAATTTAGTGTAAATATTCCGTATAAATTTTAAAGAATATCTATTGCAAAAATCACGTTTATTGTTATAATAGTATTTGTGCTCATTGGAGATACTATACATTAATCCACAGTAGCTCAGTGGTAGAGCTATCGGCTGTTAACCGATCGGTCGTAGGTTCGAGTCCTACCTGTGGAGCCATGGAAACGTACTCAAGTTGGCTGAAGAGGCGCCCCTGCTAAGGGTGTAGGTCGCGAGAGCGGCGCGAGGGTTCGAATCCCTCCGTTTCCGTAAATTAGTAAGAATCAGTTTAATTCTGATTAACTAAATTACTCTAGAACGTTGATATATCAACGTTCTTTTTTATTGTGTTGAAAATCTGTAAAAGTCTGTTAAAAATATTTTGGTCAATACGTGGTCAAAATTGATTGAACTATTGTCAAATTGTCTGGTTCGTTGACCACTTAAAAATTAATAATATTATCTAGCTTTGCATCTTCTTCACTTTTTAATTCTTCTAATAGGTGACTATACACACGCCATGTAATTTCAATATTTGCATGACCTAGTCTTTTACTTACATATTGAATTGTAAAGTTTTTAGCAAGTAACATTGATGCGTGAGTATGTCTTAAACTGTGTAAAGTATAGTTATTCATTTTATTATCTAATAAAAAGTTATTTAATAGAGTAGTTACAGCTTTATTAGTTATTAAATTAGCACCTGTATTAAAAATATATCCATTAATTGACGTTGGTCTTTGATTTAAAACATTTTGTATATGTTTCATATCTTTTCTAGCAATTGAAATAATTCTATTTGAAGATTTAGTCTTAGTACCTCTTAAATGAATTGTACTGTTAATATAATCTAAATCACTATATTGTAGTTTTTGAACTTCACCGAAGCGGGCACCTGTAGCTATAAGTATAAAAATAACTAAATAGGATAATTCATTTTTACTAGTTGAGAATATTTTTAATTTCTTGTATTCAGTTAAAGACATAAATTTATCTTCTTCTTTTTTTGTAGGTTTCTTTTCATAAATAGGGGCGTTGCAAGTTGGATCACGTTCAATAATTCCTTCATTTAATGCATCTTTAAATGCTTGTGAAAAACAGTTATTTAATTTTTGAACACTTGCTTTAGTACGTCCCTCTTTTCGTCCACCAATATAGTGACCTTCTGCATACTCTTTTAGCATTTCTCTATATTTGAGTTGTGATACATCTTTAATAGCTATATTGCCAAATTTTTCATCAAAGATATTTAATGCATTATAATAACGGTTTAAAGTGGATTGTGATATTTTATTCTCTTTATTAATTTTTATCCAATCTTTAAAGTACTCTAGAAACGGTGTTTTTGATGATATGAGTTGATTCTTATTTACTTCGTTGTATTTCAGTTGCATTGCTTCATTTGCTTCTCTTTTAGTCTTAAAACCTCTTTTACGGTATCTCTTATTTTGACATCTAAAATCATATGACCATGATCCGTTAATCTTTTTGACATTCATAGTAGTTACTCCTCTCTTGATGTGGATTCTTGATGTTTAGTTCATTTTTACATAGTAACCACCTCCATAGAGAACGTGTGTTCTCTAGAAATGTAAAAAAATAATTAGGGTAGGTGAACTACCCGTATAAATGTGTTAATTGAAAATTTTATGTTTCTTTTATCTAAAGATAATTTTCGTTTAAAAATGAAAGTCTTCGAATTAAATCATTAGTAAATCCAATTGATTCTAGTAAGTTTACTTTATTGTATTGATCCATTTCTTTATTTAGTCTAAATAATTCTTCAATTAAATTATCTCGAGTTGGTTTATTTCTTGTAAACAATAGAATTATTAAAGTTAAGGCATATAAATCATTTTTTCCAATACCTTGAGCATATTCTTTTTTTTCAAGAAATTCAAAATCAATTAAATTATTGAAATGAGTTAGAGATAGTTGTGATTCGGATTTGAAGGAATAGAATCTATGACCATGTGCTATTCTATTTCTAAATTCTCTTAATAAATTTAGTGAATTTACCCCTATACTAGCTAAATCTTTTTCATTGCTATTTATGTTTGAAATATTTTTTAATACTTCAATTTTGTGATTCCTCTTTAAAATACTTAGCCACTTAATTGTTAAACCAAAATTGTGAGGTAATATTATTATCCATGGTGGTACATGGTTATGTTTTTTCTTATAATGATTAATTGACTCTACTTTATTCCAATTCAATGACTTACTTATATCATCCAAGACACCAGCTCTTTTACTTTTATGAGGGTCGTAATAATATGTATCTAAATAACTATATTTTCTGTCGAAAAATTTTCGATTATCTTCCATTCTTTTTTTGGGTTCAATAACCCCGAAATTTTTAGCAACTACAGCAGCAACATTATTTTTTAAAGATTGCTCAATTAAAATTAAGTATTTAAAATATAAATTTTTTAATCGCATATCATTTTGATAACAATGAAATAGATCTCTAAACTTTGTTCCTTTGATAAAAAAATCAGCATTTTTTTCTTTGAAGAAGTGTGAGTAAGCATTGATTAATGAATAATAGGATATAGTTTCTAGTTGTAATAATGCAAATTCTTCATCGTCAATTATTAAACCTCTATCTTTTAATAAAATTATTTGTTCTTTGCAACTCAAATAAGGTTTTGATTCTGGTGAAACCTTTAAATAAGTTTTTATAGCATCAATGTTTTTCAATAGAATTCGCTCCTATAACGAAAAAACCCCTCATGCAAGCATGAGAGGCTTTTTGAGTCGTTTCATAGAACAACTATTTCATACTTGCATTATAGATGTTTTCTTTTTATTAGTCAATCTTATTCTTCTTGGTTATTCGCATACTCTAAACGGTTCGAACTTTATAAGGTAATCCTTATATTTAACTTCCAATCCATACTTACACTTATAATGCCTGATACATTGTTGTACAAAACCTTCTGAAACCTCAAAAAAATCAGCAAGTTCATACATATTCTGTACTCCTTGCTTATAAGCCTCGATAATTTCACTTAAAGGCATTAAAATTTCATATGATAAGCGACGTGCCTTTAGTTCGTATTTTCGATTTAATAAATTATTTTGATTTCTAATATCGCCATATGTAATTTGTGTATGTGCTATTTCTTCAGCCAATGTTTCAAGTTGTTTAGACTTTGAATGATTGCTATTAATAAAAATATAATGATCTAAAGTCAGACCACTCAAGTTATAAGGTAAGTTGTTAGTTTCTTTTATCATAAGGTGTTCGTTTCTACTTAATAACTCTTCATATTTTCTCAAATGCAACAATCCTTTACTTATCTTTATCGATAATATACTGAGC
>NZ_KV840180.1:0-393 GCF_001839145.1 Staphylococcus sp. HMSC62D11
ATTGCAAATAACGAAAGTTTTCCGTATAATATAATTATCACGAAAAAGGAGCTGTAACTTAAATGTGTTTTTCCAAAAGAATGAAACAGTCACGTGAGAAGCAAGGAATAACTTTAGCAGAACTTGGTAAAAAAATAGGTAAAACTGAAGCAACTGTTCAAAGATATGAAAGTGGGAATATAAAAAATCTAAAAAATGACACTATAGAAAGCATTGCTAATGCATTGAATGTCAATCCAGCATATTTAATGGGTTGGATAGAAAATAAAAGTCAAGATAATCAAAAGCAATTTGAAACATTAGCAGCTCATTTAGATGGTGAACTCACCGATGATCAGTGGAATGAAGTTTTAAAATATGCTCAGTATATTATCGATAAAGATAAGTAAAGGA